>BJFT01000003.1 GCA_014190015.1 Actinomycetes bacterium | reverse complement strand
GAAAGACCGCGATCGTTCAATGGCACTTGTTGACCGCGCAAAAGCTGCGGGTTTTGACACTCTAGTTTTAACGGTTGATGTCCCCGTTGCTGGAGCGCGTCTACGAGATGTGCGAAACGGTATGACTATCCCACCATCACTGACATCTAAGACAATTATTAATGCAATACCACGACCAGCCTGGTGGATGAACTTTCTAACGACAGATCCGCTTAAGTTTGCATCCCTTGATTCATGGAATGGCACAGTCGCTGAACTTCTTGATTCAATGTTTGATCCAACAGTTACTTTCGAGGATCTGAAGTGGATTCGAAAGAACTGGAAGGGCAAGCTTGTTGTTAAAGGAATTCAAAACGTTGATGACGCAGTTAAGTCAGTTAGTGCTGGCGCTGATGCAATTATTTTGTCGAACCACGGTGGCCGCCAACTAGATCGCGCACCAGTTCCATTCTTATTACTTCCAGAAGTTCGCAAGAAGATTGGTAAAAAAGCTGAACTTCACATGGACACAGGAATCATGCACGGAGCTGACATCGTTGCCGCCCTTGCTAATGGCGCCAACTTCACATGGATTGGTCGCGCATATTTGTATGGTCTTATGGCTGGTGGACGTGATGGCGTAGATCGCACAATTGAAATCTTAAATACACAGATTTATCGCACTATGAAATTACTTGGCGTTAAATCAGTTTCAGATCTCAATCCTTCACATGTTCGCACAATCAATAGATTTGCGAAGTAATGTCTGAAATCGAAACCGGCACAACTGATTTACCTTTATTTAAAGCACTCGCACACAATCTTCGAAGTCTCCCTAAGGCAGCTTCCTGGACGGCGCTCCTATCTGGTTTTTTAGTTGTCTTTGTTTCTACTACTGGGCCAATTGCAATTTTGTACCAGGCCGCAGCAGCTGCGGATATGCCAATTGAATTAACAAACTCGTGGTTATTTGCGGTCTTCTTAGGATCTGGGCTCTTCGGATTATTACTTACTCTTCGATTCGGAATACCAATCATTGGTTCATGGGCATCCACAACCACAGCGCTACTCGTAACAGGATTGGTGGATCATCCATTTTCAGAAGTAATCGGTGCCTACTTTGGCGCATCAATCTTGTTAATGATGGTTGGATACACAGGAATATTTAATAAGTTAATGCAATCAATTCCGCACGCAATCATCATGGCGATGCTTGCAGGCGTTTTACTTGTATTCGGTACCCGAATTTTCACTTCTACTCGAATTAATCCGCTCTTGGGTCTATTGATGCTTTTTGTCTTTTATCTAGGCCGCACTCTTAAGTGGCGTGCCCCACTATTGGCATCATTTGCTGTCGGTTTAATTACTGTGATTGCACAATCTAAAATCGATGTTCCACCACTTAGTTTTGAAGTGGTTACACCAGTCTGGACCAACCCAACATTTTCAATTGGATCATTTTTCACTTTAACTATTCCAATATTCTTAATGGTTATGACAACCCAAAACGCACCTGGCATTGCTTTGCTTAAAGCTGTTCATTACAAACCACCTGTTAATCAGATAGTTCATTTCGGTGGCACGCTTTCACTTTTAGGCGCTGGCTTCGGTGGCGCTGGAGTTAATTTATCTGCGATGACTGCAACGATTGCGATTTCACCAGATAGTGATCTAAATCCAAAGACTCGTTACTTTGCGGGTGTGGCTTCCGGTGTTGCCTACAGCGTTGCCGCGTTATTCGCTGGGATTTTTTCAACTTTATACGGTGCATTTCCTCTAGAACTTACTGCAATTTTGGCAGGCCTTGCACTCTTGCCAGTTATTACTGCTTCACTATCCGATGCATTAGAGAAAAAAGATTTTAGAGATTCAGCTGTTGTTACTTTCTTGGTAACGATTTCTGGAGTTTCTGGATGGGGCGTAGGCGCACCGTTTTGGGGATTACTTGCTGGAATTGCAGTGCACAGATTTAGTGAGATTCGCGCGTCACGTCAGAGCCGCTAGAACCAATTAAGAAATCAAGGTCGGCGCCTGTATCTGCTTGCATAACGTGATCGATATACATTCTTTGCCATCCACGTCCTGGATCTGCATAAGCATTCTCTGTTGCGGCTGAAACAGAGCGAGCAGCAAGATCGGCATCAGATAACTTCACATTAATTGTGCGAGTTGCAACATCTAGTTCAATAATGTCACCCGATTTAATTTTTGATAGCGGACCACCGGCTGCGGACTCTGGTGCAACGTGCAAAATAACTGTTCCGTATGCAGTTCCGCTCATGCGACCATCACAAATTCGGACCATATCTGTTACGCCGTGAGCAACTAACTTTCCAGGAATTTTCATATTGGCAACTTCTGGCATTCCGGGATAACCCTTAGGACCGCATCCACGTAGTACTAGCACTGAATCTGCTGTCACATCTAAATCATCGGAATCAATTCGTGCATGGAAATCTTCAATACTTTCAAAGACAAGTGCTGGACCAGAGTGCTTGAGAAGTTTTGGACTTGCTGCCGCAGGTTTGATAACTGCGCCAAGGGGAGCGATGTTTCCACGTAATACTGCGATACCTGCTTCTTTTTGAAGAGGTGCATCAAGGCTTTTAATAACTTCTGTGTCGTAAATTTCTCCATCACCGATTGTTGAAGTGATTGATTTACCAGTGACAGTAATTGCTTTCGGATTCATCAGTTTTTCTAGTTGCTTAAAGACAGCGCTAAGTCCGCCCGCACGGTGGAAATCTTCCATGAGGAATTTTCCGGATGGTTGAAGATTTACAAGCAGAGGAATTCGAGAACCTATTCGATCGAAATCATTGAGCGTAAGATTTACCCCGAGTCGACCGGCTATGGCGAGTAAATGCACAACCGCGTTCGTTGAACCACCGATTGCGGCGAGAGCAAGAATTGCATTTTCAAAAGATGCTTTAGTCATAACATCACTTGGCTTGAGATCACTCGTAACCATTTCAACAATACGTCGACCAGAGTTATGGGCAGCTTGTAACAATCTGCTATCTGGGGCAGGTATTCCTGCAACTCCAGGAAGTGTCATACCAAGTGCTTCAGCCATGATTCCCATTGTTGATGCGGTACCCATTGTGTTGCAGTGACCACGAGAGCGAATCATTGCTGACTCTGAATCTAAGAATTTGGCTTTGCTTAATAATCCTGCGCGAACTTCCTCGCTCATTCGCCATACATCGGTTCCGCAACCAAGTGGTGAACCTCTAAAAGTTCCGGTGAGCATTGGACCACCCGGAACAACAATGGATGGAAGATCCACTGAGGATGCACCCATTAATAAAGCTGGAATCGTTTTATCGCAACCACCCAAAAGAACTGCGCCATCAATTGGATTAGCGCGCATCATTTCCTCAGTTGCCATGGCAGCCATATTGCGCCACAACATTGCAGTTGGTCGCACTTGAGTTTCACCGAGTGAAATCATCGGCAAGTTAAGTGGAACTCCACCTGCTTCCCAGATTCCATTTTTTACGCTCTGCGCAATTTCATCGAGGTGCGTATTGCATGGCGCAAGATCTGAGGCTGTATTAACTATTGCAATCTGCGGGCGTCCATCAAATGCGGAATCTGGATTACCACGGCGCATCCAAGCGCGATGAATATAGGCATCTCTATCATCGCCCGCGTACCAATCTGAACTTCGCACTCAAAGAGCATAGCCGTGCTGCGAATACTTCGTCTAGCATTGGCGTTCTTATGAAGGCATTCGTTGTTCATTCACCAGGTCAATCAAGTATTGAAGAAGTTGATGCACCTGTTGCAAAGCCAGGTCACGTTGTTATTGATATTGCACGAGCTGGCGTATGTGGAACCGATGTTGAATTCTTTGATGGTGATATGGCTTATTTCCAAACAGGTGAAGCACAATATCCAATACGTCTTGGCCACGAATGGTGTGGCACAGTTTCACAGGTTGGTGATGGCGTAGATAAGAAATGGATTGGTAAACGCGTAACTGGCGACACAATGTTGGGTTGCCAGAAATGCAAGCGATGCAGATCTGGTTTACAACATGTATGCGCAGATAGATTTGAAATTGGAATTAGGAATGGCTGGCCAGGAGCCCTTGCAGAGCAACTCTTAGTCCCAGAGTTTGCTCTCCATGAATTGCCAGATTCAATAGATGACACCGTAGGTGCACTCATCGAACCAGGTGGAAACTCACTGCGTTCGGCTCAAGCAGCGCATGCTGGACCAGGTAAAAAAGTTTTAGTGTGGGGAAGCGGCACTATTGGTTTACTTACTGCGCAATTTGCACTTGCAATGGGAGCAGAAGTTCATATGGTCGGTCGCAATCCTTCAACGCTTTCACTCGCAAAGGATTTGGGTGTTCACTTCTCAACACAAGAGTTTGAGGAAGTCGATGGTGGCTTTGATGCAATTATCGATGCGACAAATAGTGCAGCAGTTCCTGCTGAAGCACTTGCTCGAGTAGAACCTGGTGGGCGAGTTGTCTATATCGGCGTCTCTGGCGAACCCAGCACGTTAGATAGTCGCTCACTTGTACTAAAAGATGTCACAGCAGTTGGAATTCTTTCGGCATCTCCAGGACTTAGAGGAACGATTGATTTTTACTCACGTGGAGAGATTGATCCACGTCCAATAGTTGCTGCAACCGTTGGTTTATCGAAGACATCTGATGTTCTCTCTGGAAAGAAAATTGATGGCGCTGGCACTGGTCCAAAAATTCATATTGATCCGCGAATTATGTAGCCATGAACATTCGTGCGATTTCAGATGTTGTCTCTGATTTAGGTGAAGGTCCAATCTGGAGCCCACAGACCAATTGCGTTACATGGACAGACATCACTCAGAATAAATTTCACACAGCTGATTTAGATACAGGTGCGACACAGAGTTTTTCAGCTCCATCAATGGTCGGAGCGATTGCACACACACGTGGCGATGATTACATCGCAGCAACTCAAGAAGGCTTTGCGCACGTAAGCATCGACGGAAAGTTTTCTGCGCTGCACACATTTCTTGCAGCGGATATGCGAATGAATGATGGAAAAGTCGATCCTGTTGGTCGATTCTGGGCTGGCAGCATGGCTCTCTCTTTTGAGAAAAATCGCGGCTCACTTTATGTTCTAGAAAAAGATGGTTCGTATTTATCAGTTCTGGATAACGTCACACTCTCCAACGGTATGGGCTGGAGCCCAGATTCTAATTTCTTTTATTACATAGATAGCATCCCTGGAGTATTAAAGAGATTTGATTACAAATCTGTTGATGGCCGCATAAGTAATCCAGTTGATTTAATTACATTCGATACATCAAAAGGAATTCCGGATGGTATGAGTGTGACTGCTGATGGGAAAATCGTGGTTGCACTCTGGGATGGTGGACGTGTTGAGATTTACGAACCTTCAGGCAAGAAAATCACCGAGATTAAACTGGGCGTAAGTAGACCAACATCGTGCACATTTGGTGGAGCAGATGGCAATGTTCTGATTGTGACAACTGCCAGCCAAGGTATTGATCTAGGTAAAGAACCTTTGGCGGGAAAGATTCTTGCCGTCACCGGCACGGGATTAAGTGGACTGCCTCCACATAGATATGGTTAAGTTCATCAACTATTTAAAGAAAGAGATTACACAGTGAGAATCGCGCGCATTGGAGCACTTGGCAAAGAACGTGCTGCCGTGATTTCTGGCGAAAAAGTAATCTTTGTTGATTCGATTATCTCTGATTGGTCCAGGTCTGAACTAGAAAACGGAGCCCTACAAAAAGTTGCTCGCGCAGATTTATCATCTTTGCCTACTGAGTCACTCGGCGCTAGCAGAATTGGTGCGCCAGTACACAACCCAACAAAAGTTATTTGCGTGGGACTTAATTATTTAGGTCACATCAAAGAAGCAAACGCGGAAACTCCAAAAGAACCAATTATCTTCATGAAAGCTCCTGACAGTGTTGTTGGCCCAAATGATGCGATTGTGATTCCACCTCAGAGTGATGCTACAGATTACGAAGTTGAATTGGCTATTGTCATAGGCAAGAAAGCGTTGTATTTGGATTCACCCGATCAAGCTCCAGATTACATTCTGGGTTATTCAATCAGCCAAGATGTGAGTGAGCGCCACTGGCAATTAGAGCGATCAGGTCAATGGGTTAAAGGAAAATCTTTCCCAACATTTAATCCAATTGGACCATGCATTGTTACGCCAGATGAAATCGACGGTTCAAACCTTCGTCTGTGGTGCAGCGTTGATGGCGAAATGCGCCAAGATTCAAATACGAATGATCTTCTCTTTGGCATCAATCACATCATTTGGTACATCAGCCAATTCATGGAACTACACCCTGGAGACATCATTAATACAGGAACGCCATTTGGTGTGGGACTTGGTTTTAAGCCACCGAAATACTTACGTGCCGGAAATGTCTTGCGTACTGGCATAGAAGGAATCGGCGAGATTCAATCAAATCTCGTTGCATATTCGAAAGGTGCACAGTAAATGAGTACTGACTTTCAAGGTTTTACTGTTGTTATTTCAGGTGCGGGATCTGGAATTGGATTAGCCGTTTCCAAGAAGTTAAAAGCTCAAGGCGCAACAGTTTTTGGTTTAGATTTAAACGCAGGCGAACTCGAATCAAGTGGTGCGGGCACATGGGTGCAATGTGACATTGGAAGCGATGAATCAGTTACTCAAGCATTTGCCACTATTTCAAGTAAAGTTTCAAAAATTGATGTTCTGATCAATAACGCTGGCATTGGTGCGCAAGGTGGCGTCGAAGCCGCAACCACCGAAGAGTGGAACAAAGTATTAAACATCAACGTCATCGGAACTTCACGAGTCAGTGCTGCTGCACTTCCGTTGCTACGCAAAAGCACCGATGCTGCAATCGTAAATACGTGTTCAGTTGTTGCAACGGTTGGATTACCAAAGCGCGCAATCTATAGCGCAAGCAAAGGTGCGATTTTATCCCTCACACTTGCAATGGCTGCAGATTTGCTGCCAGAAAAAATTAGAGTCAACTGCGTTAATCCAGGAACAGCTGAAACTCCGTGGATTGGAAGATTACTTTCGCAAGCATCAGATCCTGCCAAGGAACGAGCTGCACTAGAGGCACGACAACCAATGGGGAGACTTGTTAGCGCAGACGAAGTTGCAAATGCAATTATTTATTTAGCTCATCCGGGACAAAAATCAACAACAGGAACTGTTTTAGCTGTTGATGGCGGATTACATAGTTTGAATCTACCTAAATAATAATGCGCACACGTACTGATCTAACGGCTGATCAAATAGCGGAACTGGGCGCGCTAGTTTCTGGACGTATTTCAACAAATGACTCTGTACTTGATTTACATGGTCGAGATGAATCTGCTTTTCCACCAGTAAAACCATCAGCGGTAATTACAGTTCATTCCACTGAAGAAGTCTCTGCCGTGCTCAAATACTGCAACACCCATGACATTCCTGTGGTGGCATTTGGTGCAGGTACTTCTCTCGAAGGACATGTTTTGCCGCTCTTTGGCGGTATTTCTTTGGACTTAAGCGCCATGGACAAAATCCTTGAAATCAGTCCGGATGATTTAACAGTTCGCGTTCAAGCAGGTGTTAAACGCATGGCTTTGAATAAGAAGATTGCATCAGATGGACTCTTCTTCTCAGTAGATCCAGGTGCAGATGCAACCATCGGTGGAATGACATCAACTGGCGCAGCTGGTACAACGACAGTGCGTTATGGCTCAATGCGCGAGAATGTTTTGAAGTTAACTGCTGTCCTTGCAGATGGAACAATTATTCATGCAGGACGTGAGACGAGAAAACTATCTGCAGGGTATGACCTGACTCGTTTGATTGTTGGTTCTGAAGGAACACTTGCAATCGTTACTGAAATTACCCTGCGCGTATTCGGTATTCCAGAAAAAATGGCTGCAGCGGTATCACGCTTTCCAACTCTTGCAGATGGAGTGCAAGCAGCCATTGCAGTTGTGCGATCTGGTGTTGCGATTGCTCGCTGCGAATTCTTAGATGCTCAGTGCATTAAGAACGTAAATGCTCACGATGGCTTAGATTTAGAAGAGGCACCTACGTTGCTCTTCGAATTTCACGGAAGTCCGCGCAGTGTCGAAGAAGATGCGCAAGTTGTTCAAGAAATCGCAGCAGAGTTTGGTGGCACGAACTTTGAATGGACTTCAGAAGAAGGTGCACGCCGTAAGTTGTGGCAAGCACGTCACAATGCATATTGGGCAGGAATTTCGGCGCACCCTGGCAAGCGTGCAATTAGCACTGATGCAGCCGTGCCACTTTCTAAATTGGCAGAAGCTGTTGCTCTTACTGAAAAGATTCTGAGCGAGAGCCCATTCCCATTTTCAATTCTTGGTCACGTGGCAGATGGAAACTTTCATGCATTCATCATTACTGATCCCAATAAGCCAGAAGAGTTGCCAGCAGTTCGCGAGCTCACTCATCACATGACTGATGCGATTATTGATATGGGTGGAACATGTACAGGCGAGCATGGAATCGGTGCTGGCAAGATTTCATCCCTGGAAAAAGAGGCTGGCCCAGGCTCAATGGCTGTGATGGCTTCGATTAAAAATGCCCTGGATCCCAAGGGCATCTTGAACCCGGGCAAAATCTTTAACTAAATGACCTTGACGGGGGTCTAGGCGGCACCTAGCATCGCTACTTGTATACAAGCTGGAATACGAAGACAGGGTAGATGAGGGACAAGGGAGAGTCGGGTGTACCAAAAGCGGGAGATAGGCCAGAGCAGTATTCGTGATCAGTATTTGATTGCGCAGGTTCAACGTGAGATCGCATCAGTTGTTGGACCAGAGCATGTCAATACGGATGCAACATTGCTACACGAACAATCTGCGGATTGGTCTTGGATTTCGCAATACCTCAAATACAAGTCTTTGCCTGTACCAACTGCAGATATTTATGTCCGTCCAGGTACTGCAGAAGAAGTTGCAGAAGTTTTGCGCATCGCATGCGAATACAAAATTCCAGTTGTGCCACGTGGTGGCGGTTCAGGTACACAAGGAGGAACCTTTGCGATCTATGGGGGTATCGCAATGGACCTTCGCCGACTCAACAAAGTTTTACATATCGATGAAGTATCAATGGTTGTTACTGCAGAGGCTGGAATTGAAGGACCAGAGCTTGAGAAAATTCTTAATGCAAAAGGTTTAACAATGCCGCACTATCCGGGTTCATTTCACTTTGGTGCAACACTCGGTGGTTATTTAGCTGCACGTGGTTCTGGTGTTGTATCAACTAAATACGGAAAAGCAGAAGATTTAGTACTGCAACTAGAAGCCGCTGTTCCACCAGGAAAACTCATCGAAACAATGAAGGTTCCAAACCATGCATCAGGTCCTGGAATTATGCAGGCCATTGTTGGTTCAGAAGGAACACTTGGAATTATCACTAAGGCATCAATGCGCATCGAGAGAATTCCAGAGTCAATGGAGTTTCTTTCATACGGATTTAAAAATATTTCTGAAGGAATTGAAGCCGCTCGTCGCATCATGACTGATCGTTGGCGTCCAGCTGTTATTCGTTTATACGATGAGGCAGATAGCGCGAAACTCTCTTCATGGCTTAACTTAGGCGTCGAAGGCGTGCTTCTAGTCATCATGTGCGATGGCACAAAAGCACTTACCGCTCTAGAGAGCGCGGAGATTGCAAAGCTTTGTGAAGCAGTTGGTGGAAAGTCATACGGTCCTGAAATCGGCAAAATGTGGTGGGACGGTAAGTACGAACCATTTAAGCACGGCAATATTCCTGCGCCACCGCAGATCTTTGGAACAACAGATACATGCGCTCGCTTTGAAGATTTAGAAAAAATTTATTGGGCGAAGAAAAAAGTTATCGAAGAAGGTTTTGCCGAATATAAAGCGCGTTACACCGCACACTTTTCACACTGGTTCCCATGGGGCGGAATGATTTACGACCGTTTCTATATTGATAATGGACCAGAAGATCCACAAGAAGCTATTGCTCTTCACGACCGAGTTTGGGATGCTGCGATTAAGGCCAGCCTCGATAACGGGGGTTCATTAAATGAACACCACGGTGTCGGGTTAAAGCTCGGGCGCTTCATGCGAGTACAGCATGGCGCCGCATTTGATTTACTCCTTGGAGTAAAAGACGCGTGGGATCCGGATGGAATCCTGAATCCAGGAAAACTTGGATTCGGTCCTCCGAAGAACGGGCGTTACTAGTAACCCTCTGATTCTTTTTGAAAGGAGAATCATGCATCTATCAATGCATAACTGGATGCGCGCAGAACCTATTAAGGTGACAATCGCGCGTCTAGCTAAATATGGCTACAAGAGCATCGAGATCAGCGGTGAACCAGAGCAATTCGGACTCAATGGCAGTAAGGACACCAAGAAACTTCTTGATGACCATGGTCTTAAGTGCTGGGGTTCTGTAACTCTCATGCTTGGCGAGAGAAATCTCGTAGCAGCAGATCCAGGACAGCGCGCCAAGTCAGTGCAGTACACAAAAGACTGCATCACTATGGTTAAAGAACTCGACGGATATGAAATGACAATTGTTCCTGCAACAGTTGGAAAAATTGTTCCTGATGCCACACCTGATGAGGAGTGGAAGTGGGCTGTTGAGTCAATGAAAGAAATTTATGAGCACTCAGAAAAAGCTGGCGTTCGTTTAGCAATTGAGCCACTCAATCGCTTCGAAACTTATTTCCTTAATCGCGCAGAGCAAGCAATGGCTCTCGCAGAGGCAACTGGCCCGAACTGCGGTGTATGTCTTGATGCATTCCATATCAACATCGAAGAAGCAGATCTATACGAAGCAATTCGCAGCACAAAGGGTCGCCTGACCGACTTCCACGTAGCTGAGAACAACCGTATGCCTGCAGGTCACGGTGACTATGACTGGAAGAAACTCATCGAAACACTTAAGAGCATTGGTTATGACGGCGCACTCACAGCAGAGTTCGTTGCTCCAATCGATCGCACTCCTGCTAACCACTATAAGAATGCTTTGGAAACAAACTTCGATAACGTGGATATCAGTCCAGAACAACTTAAGTTCATCATTGACCACGGTTCAAGCATTCTTACAGAATCGTTCTATGACTGGCTGGTTGAAGAGAACGCTAAGCATTTGCTTCCTTTGATCTAATTATCGTGAGCAAATCCGTTCTCATCATTGCCACTTTAGATACTAAAGGTCCTGAAGCGGCTTACATTCGTGATGGTTTAAACCGTCTCGGAATTAAGACGACTGTGATTGATACAGGAATTCTGGGTGAACCACTCGGAATTACACCTGATATTTCTCACGAGGATTTAGCAATCTTTGGCGGTATCACTCTGCACGAGTTACAGAATTCTGGAACTCGCGGGCGCGCAGTGGAACGAATGAGAACGTTTGTAATCGAGAAAGTAAAGGAACTCCATTCCAAGGGGGAAGTCCTCGGCGCCATCGGTATCGGTGGCGCCGAGGGCTCCGTAATGGGAGCCGGTGCACTAATGAGTTTGCCTATCGGTGTTCCAAAATTAGTTTTATCACCAATTGCATCTGGTCGTCACGAATTTGGTCCACTCGTTGGAACTAGTGACATGTTAGTGATGCACACAGTGATTGATATTTTAGGTTTAAACCATATTTCAAAAACAATTTATGACAATGCAGTTGCAGCGATGGCAGGACTTGTAAATCACGGTCACGAATTGACAGTGCCACCTGCTGGCAGCAAGTACGTCGCAGTCACAATGCTTGGAAACACAACTACAGCTGTGATGGCGCTACAAAAAGAGTTGGAAAAATCAGGATTCGAAGTTGTTACATTCCACGCAAATGGTGTTGGTGGACCCGCAATGGAAGAGCTTGCAGAAGCGGGACAATTCGTAGGAGTTATCGATTTCACTCCATCTGAAATTGTTGGCACTCTCGTGGGTGGAATTCATTACGGCGGACCGCGGCGTATGAAGCGCGTTGGCCCACTTGGAATTCCACAAATTCTTGTTCCTGCATGCGTTGATTTTTCCGTGCATCACACAACTTCTATTTCTGATGAGTTTAAGAGCCGTCCAATTTATGATCACAATCCAGAGTTCGCACTTGCACGTTGCACAAAAGAAGAGATGGGCACAATCGGTGCCTACTTTGCCGAGTGTGCCAATACATCAGTAGGTCCAGTTGAAATTGTTATTCCTGGAGAGGGATATTCAATTCCAAATGTTCCAGGTGGTGTGTTCTGGGACCGCGATGCAGATGCGACTTTTGAAGCAGCACTTATGAAAAATATCAACCCTGAGATTCCGGTTGAGAAATTACCTTTACATGCTAACTCTGATGAGTTTGGCATTGCAGTTGCACAACGTTTTCTATCACTTATCAGCGTACGAGAAAAATAAGCCAAAGGAGCAGAGATGACCAGCTACATAACACCCCCAAGAAAAGTTCCACACATTACAACGGGGGATGACGCTTTCCGCAGTAAGTTCCGTTCATGGAATATTGCAGATCTCTCTTATGTAGACATCAATGAGTATCTTGCAGAAAAAGATGTCGTAATTGTTCCAATGGCGAGTACCGAACAACACGGACCACACTTGCCGCTCTACACTGACACAATTACTGCAGTTGAAGTCTCTGCACGCGTCTCAGAACAAATTGGAATCTTGCACACACCACCAATTTGGACAGGATATTCACCGCAGCACATGTACGGACCAGGACAAGGTCGCGGAACAATCACTGTTCGCGCAGAGACCCTCAATAACTTGATGTATGACGTTGCACGTTCTTTGATTCACCATGGTTTCAACAGAATCATCTTCGTTAATGGTCACGGCTCAAACATTAAAGTTGTAGATCCTGTACTCCGTAAATTGCGTTATGAAACAAATGCATTGATTGGTTTCGTGAAGCCATACATGGAGCGCTACACAGGAATTCTTGCTGGCTTGATGGAAAACCCACCTGAGGAAACTCCAGGATGGCACTCAAGTGAGCTAGAAACTTCTCAAGATATGGCGTGGAATGACAATCTAGTTCGTATGGAACGCGCAGTAGATACACGTGCGCATACTCCAGCTTTCTTACCTAAGTCATTTTCAAAAGATGACGGTATGCCAGATGTGGAGTTCGAGGGTTATCAGTACTTCCAATTCCCTATGGATCATCATGAGTTCGTTGAAAACGGAATCATCGGCAACCCAATGCGCGCTACAAAGGCGAAAGGTGAAGAAGCTTTCCACCGTTACAGCACTCACGTATCAAAGGGGGTTCTTGAGTTAATGAAGGTTCCTGTTAACGTTAAGAACAGAGAGTTCATTAATCGAGTTTGATTAATCGAACTAAAAATTAAGGGAGAGATGTAATGGCAGCAAAGAAGAGCATGGCTAAGTTAGATCCGACAACGTCAGAGTCACTTGGCGATGACGCATACGAGTGGTTAATTGCTGCTATTACGTCTTTTCGAATTCCGACCAATTCACAAATTTCTGAAAACAAGTTAGCGGCCGAACTAGGGGTTAGTCGCACACCAGTCCGTGAAGCACTCAAGCGTTTAGAATCGGAAGGAATTGTAAAACGTGGTGAAGCTGGTCGCTTTACCGTTGCCATGTTGACATCTAAAGATGTTGATGAAGCTATTGATTTACTTATCTTGTGCGATACATACATGTTCCAACGAGCGGCAAAAAATATTGATAACGCCGGTGCGCAGGTACTTAAAGAAGCTGCGAAGAATATGTCGAAGTGCGCCGAACAAGGCGATCGCGACGGTTGGATATCTCACGACAAGATCTTCCACGAAACCGTTATGCGCGCAGCCAATAACGAAATGATTGCTGATGTTTCGCGAGTTACTCGCCGACGTATCCAACGCTTCTGGGCACGCTCTGTTTCTGGCGCACGTGATCTAGTGACGTGTTCTGATGAGCACACCGAAATTGCACAAGGCATCATCGGAAAAGACATGACTGCTATTAAGAAATCCGTCGAAGGTCACCTCGGCCACCTTCGGGTAAACATGCAAGAGATCGTTGCCTCCATGGCGCCATTTTTTGGGAACCAAGGTTAAAAAGGGCTCAATAACGAATGAATAACGCTTAAGAAATCCGGCCAAGTCCATTGACTAGCACCCACACCTTCCACTTGTATACAGGGGTAGATACAAGGCGGAGTACCCGAGGAGAGGAGTACCAGTGACGCAGTTCATTTTTACTTTTCTTAACGGACTCACGCTTGCAGGTTTGTACTTTCTTGTTGCAAGTGGATTGACACTCATTTTCGGTTTGATGCGCGTGATCAACTTGGCACATGGTGCGTTCTATTTATTAGCCGGATATGTTTCGTGGACAATCGCTGATAAGACAGATAACTGGTTCTACGGAGCAGTCGCAGGCGCACTTACTCTCGGAGTTTTTGGAACACTTGTATACGTCTTGTTGCTGCGCAAGTTTCAATACGAAGAACTTCGTGTAGCGCTCATTACTTTGGGTGTATCTCTTGTGCTTGCGCAGGCCATGCTTGCAATTTTCGGTGGAGACTATTATCAAACAAATTCTCCTGAAAGCGTTTCATTCTCAGTGCCGATTCCAGGTCTTGGACTTTCATATCCCTTCTTCAGAATTTTCGTACTGATACTTGCCATCATCGTTGCAGTGGGCCTTTGGGTCTTCATTTCAAAGACCCGTTATGGGGCAATCATTCGTGCCGGAGTGGATGACACAACAATGGTTTCTGCACTTGGCATCAATGTGCAGGCAGTATTTATCTGGATTTTCTTCTTAGGATCTGTTCTCGTTGGCTTTGCCGGATCTGTAGGCGGAACAACAAATTCATTTGGTATGGGTACAGATGGTGATTATTTACTTTTCTCACTTCAAGTCGTCATTATTGGCGGGCTAGGTTCTATTGGCGGAGTTGCAATTGGCTCATTCTTAGTGGGTGTAATTGGTCAATTTGCTACTGGTTATTACCCAACATTTGCCGGAATCATCACCTTCGCAATGCTTATTCTCATTTTGGCGTTTCGCCCACAAGGAATCTTGGGTAAGAAACAATGACCAGAAAACGCATCATGTACGCGACGGTATTAATTCTCGCAATCATCTTTCCATTTATTACTCCTGATCCAGATTTCTGGGTTTCAAGCGGCGGTACCCGTGCATTGTGGCTTGGCGTAACTGCTTTGAGCATGTCGTTTTTGAATCGCAATCTTGGATTAATGTCATTAGGACAACTCTTCTTCTCAGGTGTAGCGGGATACATCGTTGCAATCAGCTCGGTTACGCATAATGTGAAATTTGGAACTTCTGTTCCGCTAGCAATATTGGCAGGAACGCTTTCAGGTGTGATTATTGGATGGATCGCACTTAAAACAAAAGGTGTGTACTTCTTGATGCTCACTCTTGCGGTAACTCTTGGACTATATTCATTTGCGAATCAAGCTCAAGAAATTACACGTGGCCACACAGGCATCAACAGCATTCCAAGTCCAATCATTTTTGGCATGGACTTTGCTTACGTAAAGCCGCTCTATTACCTATTCCTTGGAATTGCGGTTGTGCTCTTTGCTCTCTGCAAATTCCTGGAGAAAACATCATTTGGAATTGCTCTCAAAGGTGTTCGTGATAACGAAGATCGAATGATTTCTATGGGCTATCGCACGATGCCATTAAAGATGATTGCTTTTGTCTTCTCATCATTCCTAGCATCCATCGCTGGAGTTATGGGCGTCTTCTACGTTACAAATATTTCACCGGACAGTGTTGGCCTTGTGCGTTCAATTGACTTACTTGTCATCGTTGTCGTCGGTGGCGCAACTTATCTCGGTGGCGCATTTGTAGGTGCAATTTTAATTGCTGTGTTTGAAGCAATCATTCAAGATTTCACTCAGTACTATGTAGGCGCGACTGGAATTCTCTTCATAGTTGTTTTAATGCTTGCACCACAAGGATTAATGGGAATCGCCGCGCAAGTCCGTGCACGCCGTGCAAAGAAAACTGGTGCATCAGCATGAATGCACACTTAAGTTTCTGTCTTCTAGCGAAGACAGATTTGTTCAGAACTAGCGTCAGGCAGTTCCGACACAACGGTTGAAGAAATTCTTCGACTACAAACCGAACAGGGGAGATACATGAAGGCACAACGTATAAGCCGCACCGCCATTGTTGGCGTTGTAGCTGGTGTACTTGCAGCTGGCTTAGTAACAGCACCCTCAAGCCAAGCCGCTGGTACGATCAAAATCGGTTACCTCAATGCAACCATCGGACCATTCGCTGGTGGAGCGCCTCAGATCACTATTGGTCTGAACATTGCTTTGAAGGAAATCAAGAGCACAGTTGCAGGAAAAAAGATTGTTATTCTTGAAGAAGCAACAGATGCAACTCCACAGTTAGCACTTGAAAAAGCTAAGAAGCTTATCGAGAAGGACAAAGTAGACATTCTCTTTGGACCACTTTCAGGTGATGAAGGTGTTGCAATTGCACGTCTATCAAAGAAGTATCCAAAAGTAACCTTCATCAACACAACAGGTTCTGCATCAGAGGCAACAAACCAGAGCCCATCTAAGAACTTCTTCCGTTTCCACGGAGATGCTGCTCAGTGGTCAGGTGGTGTAGGTGAAATCGCTTACAAGACACTTGGTTACAAGAAGGTTGCAATCATCGCTGACGACTATTCATTCCCATATGCAAACGCTGGTGGCTTCGCTACTGGTTTCTGTAAGGCAGGCGGAACAATCGTTGCAGCACAATGGCCAGCACTTGGTA
Source organism: Actinomycetes bacterium (assembly GCA_014190015.1). GTDB lineage: Bacteria > Actinomycetota > Actinomycetes > Nanopelagicales > Nanopelagicaceae > Planktophila. Next base: position 77,457 of record BJFT01000003.1, on the reverse strand, counting down.
CAAAGGACTACTCATCACAAATTGCAGCGCTTCCAAAGGATGTCGATGCAATTTACGCGGGACTTGGTGGAGCTGACGCTGTTCAGTTCTTGAAGCAAGCAGTTCAGTTTGGTCTTAAGAAGCCATTGATCGGTGGAGCAATCCTCGTTGATGGAACAGTTCTTGGATCAAAGGCTGACATCGGTGATGCAGTGCTTAACACAATCGCTGGTGGACCAGTTCCTGATGATTCATATTCAACACCTGAATACGACAAGTTCAAGGCACAGCTAAAAGCTGCTGGCACTGGACCAAACATCTTCAGCGTTCTTGGTTACAACTCAGCTAAGTCAATGCTTGCAGGTCTTGTTGCAGTAAAGGGTGACCTTTCAAACAACCAGGCTGCATACCGCAAGGTTCTCTCAACATTGAAGTGGAATACACCAACTGGCCCACTTTCAATGGATAAGAACCGCAACGCAATTGTTTCTAACTTCATCTATCAGGTTGTTTCTGATGGCAAGGGTGGATTCGCAACTAAGTCTCTTAAGCGTCAAGACAAGGTCGCTCAAGGTACAAAGGTCTTCGGTCGCGTTAACACTTGTGCGGATGTGAAGTAAACAATCATGTCTACAACCACTAAAGCCGGCACTCACGCTCTTTCATTGAGCGCTGTTTCACGTAACTTTGGTGGTATTCGCGCCGTGGCTGACATCAGTTTTGATGTCAGCCACGGAAAGCGATTAACAATTATTGGAACAAACGGTGCTGGTAAATCAACACTCTTTAATTTAATTACGGGCGTCTATCCACTTAGCAGTGGATCAATTTCGGTTTTCGGGCAAGATGTTTCTAAGCAACCAGCCCACAGTCGCGCCAAGTTAGGTATTGCCAGAACTTTCCAAACATCAAAATTATTCCAAGGTCTTACAGTGCGTGAGAATCTTTACACTTCTCTTCGTCAGGCTCTTGGAGAGAAGAAAATTAGCTGGCTGGCAAATCCTTCGGAATCTGATCGTTTACATAGCGAGAGCACATTTATTTTGGAAAAGGTAGATCTGCTCAAAAAAGCAGATGTTTTGGTTTCAGATATTTCCCACGGTGAATCTCGACAGTTAGAAGTTGCAATGGCACTAGCTATGCGTCCCAAGATTTTAATGCTCGATGAACCAGCAGCCGGAATCAGTCCAACGGAGCGCGGTCGTCTCGTAGATTTATTAAAATCCCTAGACAAAGACATGACATTAATTTTGATTGAGCACGATATGGCAGTGGCTCTCGCAGTTGCCGATGATGTAATCGTGATGCACGACGGAACAATGTTTATGCAGGGCTCACCAGATGAAGTTCGTAATAGTTCTGCTGTACGTGATCTTTACTTAGGGAGCAATCATGAGTGACCTTATTATTTCTGGCGTAGAAGCTGGATATGGTCATGTGCGCGTGCTGCACGGCATTAACCTAAAAGTTTCTGACAAACCTGTTGCACTCATGGGCCGAAATGGAATGGGTAAAACCACTCTTGCTCAAGCCATCATGGGAATAAACGCAACTACGGCCGGAACGATTACATACGGTGATGTCACCCTTACGGGATTAACTCCAACCAAAATTGCACAGGCAGGAATTGGTTATGTTCCGCAAGGTCGTCGCGTATTTCCTTCTCTCACGGTAGATGAGCACCTACGCATTCTTGAAAAGCGCACAAGTAAGTGGACTGCAAAAAAAGTTTATGAGCTATTCCCACGCCTTGCAGAGCGCAAGAAAAATGGTGGCGCAATGCTCTCTGGTGGAGAACAACAGATGCTTGCTATCGGACGTGCGCTGATGACTGATCCAACATTGTTGTTAATGGATGAACCATCAGAAGGTTTGGCACCAGCCATCGTTGAGCACCTTGGAAACTCATTACGTGATCTTGTTGCCCAAGGTCAGCGTGTATTGCTCATCGAACAAAATCTAAAGTTTGCTTCCACTCTCTGCGATGAAATCGTGATTCTTTCAAATGGTGAAATTCAAGCAACTGTTTCATCGAAGGAATTGCGCGCAAGTGCGGAACTTCAAAACAAATATCTCGGGGTCGCCTAAAAAGAAAAAGGGGTCAGGAAAATGTCAAAAACTTTGCGTGTTGCAATGATTGGCTATGGCTTCATGGGAAAAGTGCATTCACATGCATGGAGAAGTGTTAATCACTTCTTCCTTGATGCCCCACAAATAGAAATGACTGTTATCTGTGGTCGCAGCAAAGATGCACTAGAGGCAGCACGAGTAACTTTTGGATGGAATGAAGCAGAAACTGATTGGAAGAAAGTAATCGCCCGAAGCGATATTGATGTTATTGATATCTGTACTGCAGGGGACACTCACGAAGAAATTGCAATTGCTGCCCTAAAAGCAGGCAAGCATGTGATTTGTGAAAAGCCACTTGCAAACAATGGCAAGGAAGCAAAAGCCATGGCAGATGCGGCAGCAGATGCTGCAAAGAATGGAACCAAGTCAATGGTTGCATTTAATTATCGCCGCGTTCCAGCGCTGGCTGTCGCAAAACAATTTATTGACAGTGGCAAACTTGGAACAATTTTCCACGTGCGCGCTAATTACTTACAAGATTGGATTATTGATCCAGAGTTTCCATTGGTATGGCGCCTCGATAAGAAAACTGCAGGCTCTGGTGCACTTGGTGATATTGCAGCACACATTATTGATGCCTCTTACTTCCTCACAAGTTCAAAGATCACATCTGTAAGTGGACAGTTAAAAACTTTCATTAAGGAACGTCCGCTACCAGCTGCCTACACAGGATTAACTGCCGGTACATCTTCTGGTCGCGGACAAGTAACTGTCGATGACACGGCTGTATTTACTGCCAACTTTGAAAATGGCGCAATCGGAACATTTGAAGCCACTCGTTTTGCAGCAGGTCGCAAGAATGCGATGTCTATCGAAGTAAATGGCTCCAAGGGAAGTTTGTACTTTAACTTTGAAGATATGAATGAGTTGTTATTCCACGATCACACAACACCTTCATCTGAAGCAGGATTTAGAAAGATTCTGACCACAGATGGCGCACAGCCATACGTTGCAGCATGGTGGCCACCAGGACACATCATTGGTTACGAACACACATTTACTCACGAGGTTTATGACTTCGTAGTAGCAATTGATAAGAATTCAAACCCATCTCCTTCGTTTGCTGACGGCTTGTACGTTCAGCAAGTTCTTGATGCGGTTGAAGCAAGTGCAGAAAATAAATCACAACTCACTAACGTGAAATAGAAGGAGAATAAAATGCCACGTCCAGTAACACTATTCACCGGTCAATGGGCAGATCTGCCCTTTGAAGAAATGTGCCGTCTTGCCTCTTCATGGGGATACGACGGTTTAGAAATTGCATGTTGGGGCGATCACTTTGAAGTAGACCGCGCTCTTAACGAACCTGGTTATATCGAAGGTCGTCATGCAATATTGAAAAAGTACAACCTCAAAGTATTTGCAATCTCAAATCACCTTGTTGGACAAGCGGTCTGCGATCATCCAATCGATGAACGTCACAAGGGAATCTTGCCTTCACGCTTATGGGGCGACGGAGATCCAGAAGGTGTGCGTCAACGTTGCGCAAATGAAATGAAAGACACTGCGCGCGCAGCTGCGAAGCTCGGCGTAAAAGTTGTTGTCGGCTTTACAGGATCTTCAATCTGGCACACAGTTGCAATGTTTCCACCAGTACCACCAGCAATGATTGATGCTGGTTACCAAGACTTTGCAGATCGCTGGAATCCAATTCTGGATGTCTTTGATGAAGTCGGAGTTAAGTTCGCGCACGAAGTACATCCATCTGAAATTGCTTACGATTACTGGACAACAGTTCGTACTCTTGAAGCTATCAAGCACCGTCCAGCTTTTGGTTTGAACTTCGATCCAAGCCACTTCATTTGGCAAGATCTAGACCCAGTTGGATTCTTGTGGGATTTCAAAGATCGTATTTATCACGTGGACTGCAAAGAGTCCGTTAAACAACTAAACGGTCGCAATGGTCGTTTAGGTTCTCATCTTCCATGGGCAGATCAACGACGCGGATGGGACTTCGTGTCAGTTGGTCATGGTGACGTTCCATGGGAAGCATGTTTCCGCATGCTCAATGCAATCGGTTACAACGGTCCAATCTCAGTTGAATGGGAAGACGCTGGAATGGATCGTTTAATTGGTGGACCTGAATCACTGGAGTTCATTCGCAAGATGTGTGCGATTGAACCACCAGCTGCATCTTTTGATGCCGCCTTCTCCTCAGGAAACTAATTTAAATACCAAATCAACGCCCGCAGCACTCCTTCTACCTGTTCTGTAGGAGTGCAGCGGGCGATGATTTTTATACACCTATTATTTACACATGAAATCACAAACGTGGAGTGCCATTGTTTTATCTGGCGGCACAAATAAGCGTTTTGGTTCTGATAAGGCCGCAGCACTGTTGCACCGCGTTACTCTTTTAGATCATGTGCTTAGTTTCATTCCTAAAGAAATAAAGACAGTCATCGTCGGTAAAGATGTCTTTGAAGAACCGCCACTAGGTGGACCGGTTGCCGGTATTGCTCGTGGATTACAAGAAATTGATACCGAATTCGTCGCAGTTGCAGCCGTTGATATGCCCTATGGATCCGCACTATTTTCGCAATTACTATCTTCAATTAAAAGTGATGCAGCAATGCCCATAGATGCAGATGGCTTTAAGCAACCACTATGTGGAATCTATCGCCGCGTTGCACTCTTATCTGCCATTGAAAAACTCGGTAACCCGCATGGTCAATCAATGCGCGCCCTATGTGAGTTGCTGGCAATTGATGAAGTGCAGGTGGATGCTCGTGCGCTGATAGATATTGATACACCTGAGGATTTAATAAGTGCCCACTCCAGCCCTAGACTTACGGGATTATGAGCGAGAAGAAATTGACCCATCTAGATGCTGATGGTCAATCACATATGGTCGATGTCAGCGATCGCGATGTCACTGTACGTACTGCAGAAGCGAGTGGACATGTCTCACTTTCTGCCGAAGCAATCTCAATGCTTAGAGATAAAACAGTTCCCAAAGGTGATGTTTTAGCAACTGCGCGTATCGCAGGAATTATGGGAGCAAAGCGCACGCCAGATTTGATTCCGCTCTGTCATCCAATTGCACTTCATTCAGTCACCGTTGAGTGCGAAATAGATGGTGCAGGGGTAGCAATTGTTGCAAAGGCAAAGACTGCAGATCGCACAGGCGTTGAGATGGAAGCACTGACTGCTGTCAGTATTGCTGCTCTAACAATTATTGACATGGTCAAAGCCGTTGATCCATCAGCAGCAATTTCGTATGTTCAGGTAGATAGCAAAGATGGTGGGCGAAACGGATCGTGGAAGCGTCCGTGAAAGCTGCAATCATTACTGCAAGCGCACGGGCATCGGCTGGAATTTATGAAGACACAAGTGGTGAGATTCTAAAAACTGGTTTGCAAAAATTGGGTTATGAAGTCTTCGATGTTGTAATCGTTCCTGATGATGTGAAGCAAATATCAGATGCAATCTCTTCAGCGCTCTCTGCTCACGTAGATTTGATTGTCACAACTGGTGGCACAGGTATTTCTCCTACGGATGTCACACCTGAGGCGACAGCTCCACACATACAAAAATTATTACCCGGAATCCCTGAAGCGCTACGCGCATTTTCACGTGAGAAAGTGCCAACTGCTGATCTATCACGCGGACTTGCCGGCACTAATTCATCAACGCTGATAATTAATCTGCCTGGATCTCCCGGGGCTGTTAAAGATGGATTAGTAATCATCGAGCGCTTAGCCGGACATATTCACGAGCAATTGCGTGGCAAAGACCATGGATAAAATTTTCGTAACTGATCAAGTTATTTCAGCAGCCCATCTTGCAACTCTCGTTAGCGGTGATAAATCTGGCGCGGTAGTTAGCTTTAGCGGAGATGTTCGAAATCACGATGGCGGCAAAGATGTGTCAACGCTGACATATGAAATTCATCCAAGTGCGCAAGATGTGCTGACTTCGATTGTCGCGGAAGTAAGTGCGCGTTATGCAGTTAACGATGTAGCGGTGGCACATCGTTATGGAGATATCGCAATCGGTGAGTGTGCCTTTGCTGTCGCAGTCAGCGCCGATCATCGAGAAGCAGCATTTGATGCGTGCAGTGCTCTCGTTAATACTGTGAAAGAAAAATTACCGATCTGGAAGCACCAAGTATTTACCGATGGCAGCGATCAGTGGGTTAACTTCGCATGAACACGTTAATTGATTCGTATGGCCGTGTTCATCGCAATCTCCGTGTTTCCCTTACAGATCGCTGCAACCTCCGGTGCACGTATTGCATGCCACATGATTTTGCTGCGTGGTTGCCCTCAGAGCATCAACTCACAACCGATGAACTAGTACGTGTTATTGAAATAGCAGTAAGAGAAGGAATCAATGAAGTGCGTTTAACTGGGGGAGAGCCGCTTCTTCGCCCAGATATTGTTGAAATTGTTTCGCGCATCAACGCAATTACAAATGCACCAACTTTAACGATGACTACAAATGCATTAACTCTAGAAAAAGTCGCAAAACCTCTGGTTGATGCGGGGTTAACTCGAATCAATATCAGCTTGGATACATTAGATAAAGACCGATTTAAGTTAATGACTCATCGTGATCGAATCGATGATGTATTTGCAGGAATCAAAGCCGCACAGGATGCGGGCATAAATCCCATAAAAATAAATGCAGTATTGCTCAAGGGCGTTAATGCTGATGAAGCACCAGCGCTTCTTGAATGGGCACTTACAAATAATTTAGCTCTGCGCTTCATCGAACAGATGCCTCTGGACGCCGGTGGAATTTGGGAACGTTCAGCACTCGTGACAGCAGATGATATCTACGCAGATTTATCTACTCGTTATGAGTTAACTCCATGTGATGGGCGCGGATCATCTCCCGCTGAAGAGTTCTTCGTTAATGGCGGACCAGCAACAGTGGGCATTATTGGCAGTGTTACACGCCCATTTTGTGGTGCATGTGATCGCCTTCGCCTGACTTCAGATGGACAACTTCGTTCTTGTTTATTCTCACTTGAAGAGATGGACCTGCGCACAGCTATGCGCAATGGAGCAAGTGATGAAGATATTGCTGCACGTTTTAGAAAAACTGTTGCAGGAAAATTACCTGGACACGGAATTAATGATCCAAAATTTATTCAACCACAGCGACCAATGTCAGCTATAGGTGGTTAGGCACCACCTGCAAAACGTGGCAGAACATCGATGGTGCTTCCAGCGCTAATGTTTTGATTTACATCAGAGGGTGCAAGACCATCTACAAGGTATGAGCATTGTGGCAATACGTTGGCTAATTCTCCGTGCGCTTTAAGTGATTCAATAATGGATGCAAGTGAGCCTGGTTGGCATGAAATCAACTCAGTACCAGCTTTTGCACGCGCAACTGCAAAGAGTCGGACCTGTACGAAAGCCATGTGCCGAGTATAGGGTTTGCAGATGCTTGATTTCATAGCCATCGCAGCAGTGGGCTTGCTTGTTGGCGTTATCAACGGAATGGCTGGCGGAGCATCGGTTATTTCATTTCCTGTTATTTTGGCAACAGGCTTGTCACCTGTGAGCGCTGCAATGACAAATGCGATTGGAATTACGCCGGCAAATTTCTTCGCACTCATTTCGATAAGGCATCGTGTTAAAGAAATATTCCGTGAGTATTCGAATCTGATTTGGATTTCAATTGCGGCTTCGATTGTTGGAGCGTTTGCGCTGACACATGTTCCAGTTGAGGTTTTTGAAAAAATCGTTCCATTTTTACTCCTGTTCGCAACTCTGAGTATGTTGCTGAAGGTCAAGCCAAAGGAAGGCAAGAATTTTCAGATCAAAGAAAACATTGGAATTGCTGCCAGCGGTTTTTACTGTGGTTATTTCGGACCAGGCCAAGGCGTGATGGTGATTGCCGTTCTGGCGCGCGATGCTCGCAGAAAGAGTGCGGATTTAAATTCGGCTAAAAACTTAATTGTCGGATGCACGAGCATTGTTTCTAACTTCATCTACATCTTCAGCGGCCTTGTTCACTGGCCCTACGTCATAGCTCTCTTGGCAGGTTCGACAGTGGGCGGAACCTTGGGTGGGCGCTGGGCAACACGCATGAGCCCGGGGTTTTATAAGGCTTTAGTTGTGATCACCGGCCTCGGCGCCAGCGCCTGGCTCTTCGTAAAATACCTCTTCTAGGAACCTATCCATTCGTATACAACTGATATACGATGCCGGATATGAGCAGCATCGCCTCCCAAGAGATCCTCACCAGAGGACCTGAAGGCACTTCACTTGCCGAAGAAGCATATGCAGTTATTCGCTCAAAGATCATCACTCTTGAATTAGAACCAGGCTCCTTAATCTCTGAAGCCACATTGATGGCGAAGTTAAATCTTGGTCGCACACCAATTCGTGAAGCACTGCGTTTGTTGGCAAATGAAAAACTCGTAGAAGTTTTCCCACGTCGAGGCATGTTTGTGTCCAATGTCGATGTCGAAAACTTAGCTGCGGTTTCAGAAGTGCGCGCAGTCCTTGAGATCAAAGCCGCAGAACTAGCCGCGGTGCGTTCAACTAAATCTGATCGCGCAATCACACTTGAATTGATTAAAGAGATTGATTCAATCAAGGGCAAGCCAGAGATGCGCACATTGATTCAACTCGACCAAAGAATTCACCACCATATTTATGAGTGCACGCACAATGATTTCTTGGCATCTTCACTTGATAATTACTATGCCCACGCACTTCGAATCTGGTTTCTCGCCCTTGATCAAGTAGAAGAGCTCTCTGCTGCAATCATCGAGCACCGCGCGCTCCTTGAAGCAATTGCGGCAAATGATGGCAAGGCGGCAGCAAAGGCAATGCGCGATCACGTCGAAGGTTTCGAAACAACAATTCGAAAGAATCTCTAACCAACCACCACCAAAGAAGAAAAAAACGGGGAAATATCATGAGCAGCAAGTTACCAAGTAAGGCAAAGTGCGTCGTTATCGGCGCAGGAATCGTCGGCAATGGCATGGTGTATCACCTTGCAAAGCTGGGATGGAAAGACATCGTCCAGATTGATAAAGGACCACTTCCAAACCCTGGTGGGTCAACTGGTCACGCATCTAACTTTATTTTCCCTGTGGATCACTCCAAGGAAATGACTGCAATTACTGCAGAGAGCATGCGTCAATACAAAGAGTTTGGAACATTTACAGAATCTGGTGGAATTGAAGTTGCTCGTACTCCAGAGCGTATGCAAGAACTTGCTCGTCGTATTACTTCTGCAAAATCATGGGGCGTCGATGGTGGTCGAATTATTTCCCCAGAAGAAGTTAAGAAGTTAGTTCCATACATTGATGAAACGGTAATCCTTGGTGGTTATTACCAACCTACAGTGGGCGTTGTTGACTCACTTCGTACAGGTACATTAATGCGCGAAAAGGCAGCAGAGATGGGCGCTGCACAATCATTTGCAAATGTTGAAGTTCAGGACATTACAACTGAAAACGGTCGTGTTAAAGCAGTTGTGACTGATCAAGGAACAATCGAAGCTGATTACGTTGTAATCGCAACAGGTTGCTGGTCGCCAAAGCTTGCAGCAATGGCTGGCGCGCACATTCCATTAACACCAGCGGTTCACCAGATGAAAGACATCGGACCAGTTCCATTCTTCAAGGACACCAAAGGCGATATCGAATGGCCAATCATTCGTGACATGGACACATTCATGTACGAGCGCCAACACGGTACAGGTCTTGAAATCGGTTCTTATGCGCACCGTCCAATTCTTTATAACGCAGAAGATCTACCTTCAAATGCAACTGCAACACTTTCACCAACAGAGTTTGCGTTCACGCAGGTTGATTTTGATATTCAAGATGAGCACTCATATGAATTGATGCCATCAATTGTTGGAGATGAAAACGTTCGCGAGAAGTATGCATGTAATGGAATTCTTTCTTACACACCAGATGGAATGCCTATCTTGGGAGAAACTCCTGAAGTTAAGGGACTCTGGTCTGTTGCAGCTGTGTGGATTAAAGAAGGTCCAGGAACTGCTAAGTCTGTTGCAGAGTGGATGGTCTTGGGAGATTCCAAGATCGATCTTCACGCATCAAACATTGCTCGCTTCCATGAGCACCACAAAGATGACAAGCATGTGAAAGCTCGCGTTGCTGAGTCATTTAATAAGACATACGGAATTGTTCACCCACTTGAGCAATACGAATCAAATCGTAAAGTTCGTTTGTCACCATATTACGATCGCGAAGCAAAGCTTGGCGCAGTCTTTTATGAGACAGCAGGATGGGAACGTCCATTCTGGTATGAGTGCAATAAGGATCTTGTTGCAAAGTTTGGCGACAAAGTTATGCCACGTACTGCTGAATGGGAATCACGTTGGTGGTCACCAATTATCAATGCAGAGCACTTACAAATGCGCGAAACTGCTGGCATCGTAGATCTCACAGCATTCGCTTATTTTGATATCACTGGTCCATCAGCACTTGCTGTTGTACAAAAAGCTGCACTTCGCCAGATGGATGTGGCAATTGGTCGCGTTGTGTATACGCCAGTACTTGGACCAAATGGTGGATTCAAATCTGACTTAACAATTATGCGCCTTGGAGAATCACATTTCCGTGTGGTTACTGGTGGCGCGCACGGTATGGCAGATAAGAAGTGGTTTGCTGACTTGTTGCCTGAAGATGGTTCAGCAACTATCAAAGACATTACTTCTGATTACACAACTCTTGGTGTGTGGGGACCTAACGCACGCAAGATTGTTCAAGAAGTTACATCTGCTGATATGAGCAATGAAGCATTTAAGTTCAGCACTTGCAAAGAAATCGATATCAAGGGCGTGAAAGTCCTTGCATCACGTATTTCATACGTTGGTGACCTTGGTTGGGAATTCTATGTACCAATGGCCGATGGTCCTGCACTGTGGGATGCACTCTGGGAATCAGGCAAGAACCACGGAATGATTCCTGTTGGTATCGGTGTGTACGGAACAACTGGTCGTCTAGAAAAGTGTTACCGCGCATATGGTCCAGAGCTAGAGACTGAGTACACAGTGGTTGAAGCTGGAATGCAGACACCAAAACTTAAGGATGCAGACTTTATTGGTAAAGAAGCTCACGTGAAGCACCGCAGTGAGAAACCTGCGGCGATGCTCTGCACTTTGTTTGTTGATGATCACACATCTTCAACTGGTGAAAAGCGCTACATGATGGGTAACGAACCAATTCTTACTCTTGATAAGCAACCAATTACTGACTCACATGGACGTCGTTCATATGTGACAAGTGCTGGTTCTGCTCCATCACTTGGAAAGCACATTCTGATGTCTTACTTGCCAACCGAACTAGCAGTTGCAGGAAATAAGTTCATCGTTGAATACCTTGGTGAGCACTACCCATGTTCAATCGCTGAAGTAGGCGCTACATCAGTATTTGACCCATCCAATGAGAGGATTTTGGCGTAATGGATGTTTTAGTCTGTTTAAAGCGAGTACCTCTCGCAGGTGGAACGTTAATTCTTACACCGGATGCAAAAGATATTGAAACTAAGCATCTTGGTTTTGGAATCAGTCCGCACGAAGAAAACGCTGTCGAAGCTGGCGTGCAACTAGTTGAGCAAATGGGCGGAACCCTTACTCTGCTAACCCTTGGACCATCTGATGCAGAAGAACAATTACGTGCACAACTGGCAATTGGTGCAACACGTGCGGTTCTTCTAGAAACTGATGGACAAGAGTGGGACCCACAAGGAACTGCTGCGGCGCTAGTGGATGCGATCAACGCTGAAGAGACGAAGTTTGATCTCATTATCTTCGGTGCTGAATCAGTTGATAGCGCTGGATACCAAATTCACGTGCGTGTAGCACACGCTCTTAATCGACCAATCGTTACAAACGTTAAGGCGATGAAGATTGAAAATGGAATTGCATCATGTGAACGTGTTGTCGCAACTGGCCGCGAACACTATGAAGCACCACTTCCAGCGATTGTGACTGTACGAGATGGTTTAAATATTCCTCGCTATCCATCAGTGCCAGGTCGCATGCAAGCACGTAAGAAGCCAGTGGATATGAAGAAAGCAGATCCACGCGTGCCAAAGCTAGAAAAACTCAATCTCACAATTGCTCCCTCTAAATCAACAGGAGCAGAAATTTTGGGCAACGGCGCAGATGCCGTTCCAGCCTTAGTTGAAGTTCTAAAGAAGATCGGAGCGCTCTAATGATTTTGGTACTCGTAGATCACGATCGGGGCGAACTCGATCCATTGTCACTGCGCGCTCTTACTGCTGCTCGCAAACTCGGACAAGATGTCGAAGCTGTTGTCATCGGAAAAGATGGCGCAGGTGTTGCAGGAGTTGTCGGCGAATATGGTGCAAAGGTTTTACACGTTGCAACTCATGCAGACATTACTGATTACACACCACAAGCATCTGGTCGCGCCCTCAAGAATCTTGTTGAAAAAACAAATCCAGCTGCTGTCATTGCAGCCGGAAGTCCACGCGGAAATGAACAATTGGCACACCTTGCAGCATTTTTAGATGCGCCAATGGCATCTGATTGTTCATCAATCACACTCGGCACACCACATGTTGTACAACGTGCGCGCTGGGCAGGAAATCTAATTGAAGAAGCAAATGTGCACTCACCGCTTTTGATTGCATCAATCTTTCCATTCTCAACAGAACCAGAGTCTGCCAATGGTGGCGCTGCGACTGTTTCTGAGTTCCAACCAACACTTGAAGCAAGTGACACAGTTGTTCGTGTACTAAGCCGTGACTCTGGTGAGTCAAAGAGTGGTGGCGTAACACTTACTGATGCAAAGGTAATTGTTTCTGGCGGCCGCGGAGTTGGTGGGCCAGAAGGATTCAGTAAGTTAGAAGAACTTGCAGCGCTCATGGAAGGCACAGTTGGTTGTTCACGCGTTGTGACAGCATCTGGTTGGCGCCCACACGCAGAGCAAGTTGGCCAGACTGGTTCGAAGGTTGCGCCAGATCTATACATTGCGTGCGGTATTTCCGGTGCGATGCAACATATTGCTGGCATGAAGAACAGCAAGACAATCGTTGTCATTAATACAGACCCCGAAGCACCAATCCTAAATTATGCAGATTACGCAATTATTGGTGACTTGCATCAAGTACTTCCAGCACTAACCACTGCAGTACGAGAAGCAAAGGGATAAAACATGTCCGACATCGAAATCGCCCAGAAAGCCACAATGAAGCCAGTTTTAGAAATTGGCGCATCCCTTGGAATCGGTGCCGAACATTTAGAACCGTACGGTCATTACAAAGCAAAGATCTCTCTTAAGTACTTGGATTCATTGCCAAAGAAGAGTGATAGCAAACTTGTTTTAGTAACTGCAATTAGTCCAACACCAGCTGGTGAAGGAAAGACAACAACAACTGTTGGTCTAGGAGATGCACTTCGCCATATTGGTAAAAACGCGCTGATTGCACTTCGCGAACCATCATTGGGTCCAGTCTTTGGAATGAAGGGTGGAGCAGCAGGCGGCGGATACGCACAAGTTGTTCCGATGGAAGATATCAATCTTCACTTCACCGGAGATTTCAGTGCAATCGCACTGGCAAATAACTTGCTTGCAGCACTTTTAGATAACCACATTCATCACGGCAACACATTAGATATTGATGTGCGCCGCGTTGCGTGGAAGCGCGTAGTAGATATGAATGATCGTGCACTCCGCGAAATCGTCGCGTCCCTCGGTGGTGTTGGAAATGGAATGCCACGCCAAGATGGTTTCGACATCGTTGTTGCATCAGAGATCATGGCGATTTTCTGCCTCGCAACTTCTATTGAAGATCTCAAAGAGCGAATGGGCAAAATCGTTGTGGCATACACACGCGATAAGAAGCCAGTTCTTGCCAGTGATCTCAATGCGCATGGCGCAATGACAGTAATTCTTAAAGATGCATTCCAACCTAACTTGGTACAAACGCTAGAAAATACTCCAGCATTTGTTCACGGTGGTCCATTCGCAAATATTGCTCACGGCTGTAACTCCGTAGTTGCAACAACCTCTGCCCTCAAACTCGCTGATTACGTTGTAACAGAAGCGGGCTTTGGCGCAGATCTTGGAGCTGAAAAGTTCATTGACATCAAGTGCCGTAAAGCTGGAATCGCACCATCTGCATGCGTTCTTGTAGCAACAATCCGTGCAATCAAATATCACGGTGGCGCGGACCTCAAGACAAGCACTGATGAAAATCTTGATGCACTCGAAAAGGGAATCGTTAACCTTGAGCGTCACATCAAGAACATCACAACTGTCTATAACTTGCCATTGGTTGTTTCAATCAACCACTTCACCAGTGATACAAAGGCTGAAGTTGAATTACTTCGCAAGAAAGTTGAAGCACTCGGTGTAAAAATTGTTCTAGCAACTCACTGGGCTGATGGCGGTAAGGGCGCTGCAGATCTTGCACACGCTGTTGTCGAACTCTGCGAGAAGCCATCGAAGATGACATTTGTCTACGAGGACAGTGCGACTCTCTGGGATAAGGTCACAGCAGTTGCAACAAAGATTTATGGAGCTGCAGATGTAACAGCCGATGCCAAGGTGCGCAACAAAATCAAAGAATTACAAGATGGCGGCTACGGTCACTTCCCAATCTGTGTTGCAAAGACTCAGTACTCATTCTCAACTGATGCGGCGCTTCGAGGTGCACCAAGTGGTCACTCGCTAAACATTCGCGAAGTTCGTTTATCTGCTGGCGCTGAATTCATCGTGCTTGTCTGCGGTGAAATCATGACAATGCCTGGGCTTCCAAAGGTTCCATCAGCTGAACGTATCGATTATGTCGATGGCAAAGTTGTAGGTCTTTTCTAAGATGTCATTTCCATCATGGAGTATCGAAGAAGCAACACGCGTGTTGTCTCCTTTGAAAAACGTTCAAGGTCCAGTGCTGATTGCACTGCAAGCTGTTCAAGAACGTTTTGGTTACGTCCATGAGGATGCAGTTGGATTAATTGCAGAAACATTTAACGTATCTCGAGCAGATGTACACGGCGTACTTACGTATTATCACGATCTGCGTACAGCACCTGCGCCCGCTAGATGCATTCAAATCTGTGTAGCAGAAGCGTGCCAAGCAGTCGGCTCTCGCGAACTAGTTGCAGCAGTTGAGAAAAAACTCGGAAAGAAAATTGATGAAACACACGCAGATGTAGAAATTAAGGCAGCGTACTGTTTTGGAAATTGCGCCCTTTCACCAGCAGCAATGGTTGATGGCGAACTTGTTGGTCGTGCGACAGTTGAAAAGGTAACCGCATGAGCACAATCATCTACATTCCTAATGACAGTGCTGCTATTTCTATTGGCGCAGATCAAGTAGCTGCCCTTGTTGCGCAAGAAGCAGTCAAGCGCTCTCTCGATGTAACCATTGTACGTAATGGAACTCGTGGTGCTCTGTGGCTTGAAACTCTCGTTGAAGTTGTGACACCACAAGGTCGCATCGCATATGGCCCTGTGCAACCAGAAGATGTTTCATCTTTATTTGATGCAGATTTCTTGCACGGTGGTGCACATCCACTCGCACTTGGTGTAACTGATCAGATTGCATGGTTTGCAGGTCAAGATCGCGTTACGTACAAGCGCGTTGGGTTAATTGATCCGCTTTCACTTAAGGAGTATGAATCACACGGTGGTCTAGTTGGTTTGCGTAAAGCAATCACTCAAAGTGGCAGTGACATTGTTGCCGAGGTTACTGCTTCAGGTTTACGTGGACGTGGGGGAGCAGGCTTTCCTGCAGGTATTAAATGGAAGACAGTTCTGGACGCGCAAGCTGATCAAAAATATGTTTGCTGTAACGCAGATGAAGGCGATAGTGGAACGTTTGCAGATCGTATTTTGATTGAAGCTGATCCATTTACTCTTATTGAAGGAATGGCAATTGCAGCTGTTGCAGTCGGTGCAACACAAGGCTTTGTTTACCTGCGCTCTGAATATCCAACAGCAATCAGACGTCTGCGCGATGCCATTGCAATTGCAGAAGGTGCTGGAGTACTAGGTACTTCAGTTCTTGGAAGCAAGCATGCATTTAATCTAGAAGTTCGAGTTGGCGCTGGTTCTTATGTGTGCGGTGAAGAGACCGCAATGCTTGAAAGCCTTGAAGGTAAGCGTGGTGTTATTCGTTCAAAGCCACCGCTACCTGCAATTGCAGGTCTCTTTGGAAAACCCACAATAATTAATAACGTTCTAACTCTTGCAAGCGTTCCTGCAGTAATTGCAGATGGCGCTGCTGCATATGCAGCACGCGGAACAGGTCGATCACTCGGCACACAGGTTTTCCAATTGGCCGGCAACATTGCTCGTGGCGGAATTATTGAAACAGCATTCGGAGTTACTTTAGAAACACTCGTAAACACTTTTGGTGGCGGAACTCTTAGTGGTAAACCACTTCGCGCAATTCAAATTGGTGGCCCACTCGGTGCTTATTTCAACTCATCACAACTCGGTGTTTCAATGGATTACGAATCATTGGCTGCAGCTGGCGGAATGCTTGGCCACGGTGGCGTTGTTCTATTTGATGACTCTGTCGATCTTGCCCAACAAGCAAAGTTTGCAATGGAGTTCTGCGCACTTGAGTCCTGCGGCAAGTGCACTCCATGTCGCTTGGGTTCTACACGCGGGGCTGAAACCATTGAGAAGATTATTTCTGGCGTGGATGTTCCCGCAAATAAGTTATTGCTCTTAGACTTGTGCGAAGTGATGACCGATGGATCTCTCTGCGCAATGGGCGGACTCACTCCGCTTCCAGTAAAGAGTGCCATGAATAACTTTCCAGAAGACTTCACAGGAGGTGCCAAGAAATGACAATGATCATCGAACCAGATTTCGGCACTCCTGCGAGCAAAAAGATCGAAACAGTTACTGTCGAAATTGATGGAAAATCCGTAACAGTTCCTGCTGAAACTTCAATTATGCGAGCAGCAGCAATGCTCGGCAATAACATTCCAAAATTATGCGCAACTGATCGCCTCAAAGCATTTGGTTCGTGTCGTTTATGCGTTGTAGAAATTGATGGACGAAATGGCACACCTTCTTCTTGCACAACTCCTGTATCAGATGGCATGAAAGTTTCTACCAAGAGCGATCGCGTGCAGAAAATTCGCCGTGGTGTCATGGAGCTCTACATGTCAGATCATCCAGCTAATTGTGAAACAGGCGATGAGTGCAAAATGCACGGAATGGCTAAAGAGGTTGGCCTCACAGAAGTTCGCTACGAGGGTAAAACTCACCTCGGCCTTGTAAAAGATGAGACAAATCCGTACTTCACATTTGATTCAACAGAGTGCATCGTCTGTAACCGCTGCGTGCGTGCATGCGATGAAGTACAAGGAACATTTGCACTCACAATTGAAAACCGTGGCTTTGAAGCTCGTGTTTCATCGTCAGGTACATCATTTATTGAAAGTGAATGCGTTTCGTGTGGAGCATGTGTACAGGCGTGTCCAACAGGTGCGCTGACAGAAAAGACCTTGCTAACAATCGGTGCGCCTACTCGTTCCGTTATAACAACGTGTGCGTACTGTGGCGTTGGTTGCTCATTTAAAGCTGAAATGCGTGGGGACGAACTCGTGCGCATGGTTCCGCTTAAAGATGGTGGAGCAAATGCTGGTCACTCATGCGTTAAGGGACGCTTTGCGTGGGGATATGCAACTCACAACGATCGCATTACCAAGCCAATGATTCGCGAAAAAATCACAGATCAATGGCGTGAAGTTTCATTTGAAGAAGCAATCGCTTTTGCAGCCGCGGGTCTTAAGAAAATTCAGGCCGAAAGTGGTGTTGATTCAATCGGTGGAATCACATCATCTCGATGCACCAATGAAGAGGTTTATGTCGTTCAAAAGATGGTGCGTGCAGCATTTGGAAATAACAACGTAGATACATGCGCGCGCGTATGTCACTCACCAACGGGTTATGGATTGAGCAAGACATTTGGAACATCTGCCGGTACTCAGGATTTTGAATCTGTTGAATTCGCAGATGTCATCATGGTTATTGGCGCTAACCCAGCTGCTGCGCACCCAGTATTTAACTCACGCATGAAGCAAGCTCTTCGTCGCGGCGCTAAGTTAATTGTTGTTGATCCTCGCGTTACAGAAACTGTTAAATCCGCACACGTTGAAGCTGATTTCCACTTGCAATTACTGCCCGGCACAAACGTTGCAGTCATCAACGCACTTGCTCACGTAATTGCAACAGAAGGTTTGATTGATCGCACGTTCGTGGAAGAACGTTGCGATCTGCAAGCTTTTGCCGATTGGGAAAAGTTCATCTCATTCCCAGAGAACTCTCCTGAAACTCTCGAAGCAGCATCAGGTGTACCGGCTGCAAAAATCCGCGAAGCAGCACGCATGTTCGCAGCAGCTCCAAATGGCGCGATTTATTACGGACTTGGTGTTACAGAACATAGCCAAGGTTCAACAATGGTTATGGGAATTGCAAACCTAGCAATGGCAACCGGAAACATCGGTCGCAAGGGTGTTGGAGTTAATCCACTTCGTGGACAGAACAATGTGCAAGGCTCTTGTGACATGGGTTCATTCCCACACGAGCTTCCTGGCTACCGTCATATTTCTCGTGATGATGTTCGTGATATCTACAATAAAAAGTGGGGCGTAACTCTTCGTCCAGAACCAGGCTTACGTATTCCAAATATGTTTGATTCAGCCCTTGGCAATAAGTTCCGTGGTCTTTATGTGCACGGTGAAGATATTGCGCAATCAGATCCAAATACCACGCATGTTCACGCTGCGCTTCGCGCCATGGATATGGTTATTGTTCAAGATTTGTTCCTCAATGAAACCTCTAAGTTTGCACATGTTTTCTTGCCAGGTACATCTTTCCTAGAAAAAGATGGAACATTTACAAATGCTGAACGCCGCATCAATCGTGTTCGCCCAGTAATGCCTTCAAAGACAGGAAAGACTGAATACGAAGTAACGTGCGATCTTGCACGTGCAATGGGTTATGAGATGTCATATGAAAATGCTGCACAAATCATGGATGAAATTGCAGCTACAACTCCAACATTTGCCGGTGTTTCATTCGAACACTTAGATCGCGTTGGTTCACTTCAATGGCCAGTTAATGAAAAGGCTCCTGAAGGCACGCCAACAATGCACATCAACGAATTTGTTCGCGGTGAAGGAAAGTTCATGGCTACGCCATACGTCGCAACACTAGAAAAATCCACACGAAAGTTCCCACTATTACTTACAACAGGCCGAATCTTGAGTCAGTACAACGTGGGTGCACAAACACGTCGCACAGCAAATAACATCTGGCACAGCGAAGACATTTTGGACATTCACGAATCAGATGCCGAAATGCGTGGTATCAAAGATGGTTCGTGGGTAAAGCTTTCATCACGCGTGGGCGAGACAATCATGCACGCGCGAATTACTGATTCCGTTCCCGCAGGAGTTGTCTATACAACCTTCCACTTCCCTGAATCAGGTGCCAACGTAATCACTACAGATTATTCAGATTGGGCAACAAACTGCCCTGAATACAAAGTCACTGCTGTTGAAATTTCACCAAGTGAAAAAGGCCCAGCAGTTATGCACGAGCATGAAATTGCTGGAGATTCACAATTAGATTCAATCATTCGTATGGCAAATCAAATTGCGGCAAATGTTCCAACTACGGGTGCTCCTGAAATTGAAGTTGCTCATCACATTGTTCAGTTCTGGACTCCAGAGATGCGTGAGCGTCTGCACAACGATGTAGATCGAAGCAAGCTCAGCCCAATTGTTCTAAAGGCTATGGAGCTGGAGTCAGTTAAGTAATTCCAGGATTTGTTCTTTCAGGCTGCCTTCACCAACAACATCAATTTCAAGTTCTAAGCCAATCAAATCCGCCGCCGCTTGCGCCATAACGCTTAACTCTGGTGTTGGATTCTGGGCTAGCCACACCATCTTCTTGTAATGCTTAAAGTAATCATCACGTAGATCAGGACGCTTATCTAAGCCGAGTTCGACGATAACGCTTCGATGAAATGATTTAACGAGAAAATCAGTTAAGAAATAAGTTCCTGCGTCAGCATCCATAATTGCCTGAACCTTCTCTTTTCCAGCGAAGATGTCATAGCAATGATTGCCACCTAAACGTTTTAAGCCGAGTTTTTCAATGACGGTATCGAGTGCGCCATATGTACCGCAATCGGCGTATGCAACAGCGCATTTAGTGTGCTTATCTTTAATTTCTAGATAAGTTTTCTCAACTTCGCCAGCAATTTTTGCAGGTTGATTATGAAGAAGTGGAGGCAGGGGATAGATGGTTACATCTAGTTTTTCTGCATCAGTTATGTTTGAGATATGTGTGGCAATTGCACCACATGCAATTACGGCAACAGACATGTTCTACGCAGGAAAGCTCAGGCGCTCAACGAACTTATCGTTAAAGTCTGCGCGATCAGATAATTCGATGTAATCGATTTCATCCAGAAGCGCCATCGCACCGTTTCGCTCTTGGGCAGATAACAAAACCATCTTGGCGCCTTCACCAGCAACGTTTCCAGCAGAGACAATGCGCATCACTGGAAGCTTAGGAACTAATCCGATTTTTACCGCTGATGCCGGGGATAGATAAGAACCGAATGAGCCTGCCAATAAAACTTGTTGGATTTCACTCTCTGCAACACCAAACTCTTCGAGCAATAGCGCCCAACCAGTTGCAATTGCAGCTTTAGCGAATTGAAGTTCGCGAACATCGCGTTGTGTTAAAAATACGCAATCATTGAGATCGCCTTCGGTTCCGCCCCATGTCAATACAAATACTCGCTCGCCTTCGCGTTCGACAAGACGATGTGCAACTTTTGGAGCCGCAATTGCTGCTTGTTCAGGTGTAACAAAACGTCCTGAGTTATCAAGTAATCCCAATTGAACAAGGGATGCGCACGCATCAACAAGGCCTGAACCACAGATACCGATTGCTTTTGTATTTTCAATCGTTCCAATTTCTAAATCGCCATCTACAACTTTGATTGTTTCAATGGCGCCAGATGCTGCGCGTACTCCACATTTAATGGATGCTGCTTCAAAGGCTGGTCCAGCAGGAGCAGCGGTTGCAAGAATCTTGTCGCCATCTCCTAAGATAATTTCGCAGTTTGTACCCACATCAATAAACAAACGAAGGCGCTTGTCGCGATCCATACCGGATGCAAGTGCGCCAGCAACAATGTCGCCGCCAACGTAGGCACCGAGTGAAGGCATGATTACTGCTTTTGCGCGTGGGTGAACGTTGATTCCGAGTTCTGATGCCTGAACATCAGGAAAAGATGCGCTGACCATAATAAATGGAGCAACACCTAGTGGTTCTGGATCAATACCGAGAGCCAGTTGCGTCATCGTTGCATTGCCTGCAAGTGCTACTTCATAAACATTTCGTGGATCAACGCCTGCTTCTTCGCATACTTCAGCACTGAGTTCTGCCAAAGTTTGTTGCGCAAATCTACGCAGACGATCAAGTGCGGTCGTATCCATCATGGTTGCTGAAATTCGAGAAATTACATCAGCGCCAAATGGTTGTTGTTTATTGAGCATGGATTTAACCGCAACAGGTGTGCCGGTATTTAAATCAAGCAGCGTTGCAACAACCGTTGTTGTGCCTAAGTCATAGGCAATTCCGTAGCGAAGTTCAGTTGTATCGCCTGCTTCAATGTCGATGAGTTCTTGATCTACAAAGACGGCGGTTACTTTGAAGTATGAAGATCGAAGAACTTTTGGCAGATTGCGCATTGCAGCTAAGGAGATAGTTGCTTCAATGTCATCGATAGCATCAAATAAACGGACAATATCTGTGCGCTGATCATGAAGCGTTGGCTCTTCTAATTCGACGTAACGCTTTTGTACGGCAGGGCGCAAAATAACTTGGCGTCCAACACCAACTGTTGCAGCCTTTGGACGAGTTGTTAGCGGTGGAACATCGAGTGTGACATCTTTGGCAGCGCGAACTAAGCACGCCAAACGCCAGCCCTCTTTGATCTCTGTTTCAGTAAAGGCACGGTAATCAAGTTTGGAAGGTTCGACATCTCCTGTTGTTACTTTGATACGACACTTCTTACATGTTCCGTATCCACCGCAGGTTGAATCAATTGCAATTCCGTTCCAGGATGCCGCGTCAAATGCACTCACACCAGTTGGAACAGTGAAACCTTTTTCATTTGCAACTGAACCATCTTTTTCGAGCACGCGAAAAGTCAGCTTGATGCGACCTGTTCCATCGTGTGCTGGAATAAGTGACGGGTCGAGCTCTTTTTTGCTAATGACTTATCCCTCTGCCTTTGCCGCTTCTTGTGCACGGAATCGTGTAATCCAATTTCCGCCCCATTGATCCATACCGAGCAATAGATCTGCAGCGCGAACTGCTTCATTAATCGCTGGTGTGCGTGCATCCATGACCGCACATGTCAGACCGTGTGACATTGCAGCTGGCAAGAATGCAGCGTTAAGAGCGTGACGATTTGGAAGACCAAATGAAATATTTGACGCACCGAGTGTCATGTTTAGGCCAAATTTTTCACGGATGAGGTGAATGGTTTCCAACGTGATTTTAACTGCATCAGGGTCTGCACCCACAGTCATTGCAAGTGGATCAATAACTAAGTTATCTAGTGAGATGCCGTGTTTTTCTACAGTTCGGATAATCTTTTCTGTAATAACAATGCGCTCTGCGGCAGTTGCTGGAATACCAATCTCATCATTTGGTAGCGCAATAATTGCAGCATTGTGCTTTTTAATCAGCGGCAGGATTAATTCCATACGATCATCTTCACCGGTCATTGAGTTAACGAGTGCTTTACCCTCGTACGCTTCAAGTCCTGCTTGCAGCGCTTCAATAACGGATGAGTCAATACAAATTGGCATATCAGTCATACCTTGAATCATCTTGATGGCCTTGGACAAAAGTGCCGGTTCATCAGTTAGTGGCACACCCATGTTGACATCTAGCATGTCAGCGCCGCCCTTGATTTGAGATTCAACATCTACAGCAATAGTTGAGAGATCTCCTGCACGCAATAGTTCTTGAAACTTCTTACGACCTGTTGGGTTAATGCGCTCACCAATAATGACGAAAGGTTGATCGTGGCCGATAGTTACGGTCTTTGATGCTGATTGAACGACTGTATGCATGTGCGCAGCTCCTGTTACTTGTATTGGTTTGGTGTTCGGCCGAGGTCGTACATTAACCGCTCAAGAGTGTCATCGTGGCGGAAATCTGTGATGTGCAATCCACGCACACCTGGCAAGGAGAGTGCGTGCTTGGCTTGTTCGAGTGCAAGTTGGTATGCAGCTTCTGCTTGATCTGCTGATTGAGCAACACGATCAATAACTTCTTGGGGAACGCTGATGCCCGGAACTTTATCGTTCATAAAGCCGAGTGGCTTTGCACTCTTAATAAGAACAACGCTGGGAATAATTGCTAAATCTGGAACTGTTGCAGCAACGCCGGCGCAGAATTTTTCGAGACGATCTGGGTGATAACCAATTTGAAGTTGAATCATCTGAGCGCCAGCACGGTGTTTTTTCAGTGCGCGCTCGATGCGGTAATCATGTGGGGGAGCGAAGGGGTTTTCAACGGAACAAATAAAGAAATTGGGCGCAGGGCTTAGTTTGCGACCAGAAAGATAAGTACCTGCATTAAGAATTGATGCGACATTAATTGCTTGTGGGCCATCTAGATCAAATACGCGCCGAGTCTCCGGTTCATCACCTGCGGTGACGTCATCACCGGTAAGGAGTGCGATGTTTTCAATGCCGTGCAGATTTGCACCGGCCATATCGGCTTGAACTGCAAGACGATTCTTATCGCGACAGACAATTTGCATGATTGGTTCAAGGCCGTGCTGTTTCATTGCAATTGCTACAGAGACATTTGAAGCGTGCGCGTGCGCTGCTGTGTTATCTGTTGCATTTACTGCTACAAACCAAGGAGAAAGACGGTCTACGTTTTTCTTAACTTGTTCCATGCCGCCGCCATCTATGACAGGAAATTCAGCGGTGTAAACAACGTCCTTAGATTGTGTAAGTAAATCGCGCAGCTTAGACATTAATGTGCGCCCGTCTCTTCTTTGCGCTTGGCCCATCCTGCAGGAGTTTGTTGATCACGCTTTGTAATCAAGTTAACCCATGAAGAAGTTCCCTTGAGTTGCATATCAACGGGTGGGCGTAGATCGTTGTAATGCTCTTTCCACACGGTCGGTAGCGGAAGAGAAACTTTACGATCGTAGGCCTTAACCCAAACACATCTCATCTCTGGTTTTACTTCGCAATGACCATCTTCGCGGACCCCACCGCAAGGACCATTGCGCAGCGTTTTGGGACATGTCATTGGACATGTCATACCTGTTGAGTGCAGAACGCATTGTCCGCACATAGTGCAATCCCACACAGGCTTTTTCATGCCATGTTCGACAGCTAGCAACAGGTTTAATAATTTAGGCATTTACCAGTGCACGCTTCTTCTGGATTAGATCCTTAGCAACGCGAACTGCAGTTGATGCATCCGCTGCAAAGCCATCTGCTCCAACTGCATCTGCATATTCCTGTGTTACAGGTGCGCCACCCACCATGATGATTACCTTGTCGCGAAGTCCGGCCTTAGTAATCTCGTGGATATTGACCTTAAACATTGGCATTGTTGTTGTGAGGAATGCTGACATTCCCAAAATATCTGGTTGGTGTTCGTTGATTGCTGCGATGAATTTTTCTGGAGCAACCTGTACACCGATATCAATAACCTTAAATCCAGCTCCTTCGAGCATGATATTTACAAGGTTCTTGCCGATGTCGTGAACATCGCCCTTAACTGTTCCCATAAGGAATGTTCCAACTGTTTCAGCGCCTGTCTCTGCAAGCAGTGGACGCAAAACGTTTAGTGCACCTGACATTGCCTTACCGGCAATAAGCATTTCTGGAACGAAGTAATCGCCACGTTCGAAACGTGCGCCAACTTCTTCTAGAGATGGAATAAGTGCTTCGAACAAAATGGTGTCTGGACCCATTCCTTCTGCAAGCGCCTTATTTGTGAGTTCGAGTACTGCTGGAGCATTGCCAATCATCGTTTCATCAAAGAGAGCCTTGATGATCTCGTCATGTGTCATGCTGCGCCGACCTTTCCTATTTTTTGATTAGGCATCTGGGGTTTTTTCTTGCGATTGATTTGTACTGCATCGATTTCAGAGATGATGAGATCTCCGATTCGAATAAGTTCTTTATTGCTTAAGCGAGTAGATGGACCAGAGACAGAAATCGCACCAACGACTCGACCATCGAGTTCGCGAATAGGAGCTGCAACTGCAACTAATCCTTCTTCTAATTCATCTTCGATAATGGCAAATCCACGACGACGTACTTCTTCGAGTTCTTCAAGTAAACGTGTGCGAGAAGTAATTGTCTTATCTGTCAGGCGCTCAAGGCGACCAGATGAGATTGTCACTGCAGAGTATGCGAGCAAAACTTTTCCAAGTGCTGAGGCGTGATACGGAACGCGCTTTCCGATCCAGTTTGTTGCTCCTAATAAATATTGACCATCTACTTGATCTAAGAGATTGATAAATCCATTTCCAGGAACAGCTAAGTTCGAAGTTTCACCAGTGCGATCAGAGAGTGTTTCAAGCACTGTGCGCATACGAGCTACGAGTACGGAATCCTGATTTTGTTCACGTGCAAAAGATGTAAGGACGTGTCCTGCTAAGAATGCACCGTTGCGATCGCGTTGAACAAGGCCTGCGCGTTCGAGCGCTCCGAGAATTCGAGATGTAGTGCTCTTTGGAATGTCATGAGTGCGTGCAAGTGCACCAAGTAGTTGTGGATTTTGTGATTGCAAGACATCAGTGAGTAACGCAGTAGCGCGATCAATCGCTTGCGTTCCAGTTGTTAATTCGGATTTTGCCATGTGGCCCCTCCCGAAACTGTTTCACTATATGGAACCCCTGTTCCATGTTCCTAGCGTATTCTTCTGGCGTGTGAGCGGTCAATAGCCACGCACAATAGAGTTGAATTACCCGCACAAGCTTTATCGATCCGAAAGGCCACAACTGTGTTCCAGAACAAGATGCCGCGTTATGACATATTGAGTCAAGAATCTATGGCAACGCTGCACGCAGGTTGGCGTCGCATCGTCTCTGAAATTGGTATCGAGTTTGCTTCCCCTTGGGCGGTAGACATGTTGCGCGAAGCAGGACAAGAAGTCTCTGGTGAAACAGTTAAGTTCGATCCTGATTGGGTAATGAAGCAAGTTGCTAAAGCTCCGCGCGAATTTGATTTGCGCGCTCGCAATCCAAAGAACAATGTTCATATCGGTGGCGACTCAATGGTTTTCGGTGCGGTGTATGGCCCACCATTCGTTCGTGAAGGCGATGTTCGCCGCGATGGTTCATTTGCAGATTACGAAAACTTCTGCCGCCTAGCGCAATCATTTGACTCACTCGATTCAGTCGGTGGCGTTGTAACAGAACCTAATGATTTATCACTTGATTCACGCCACTTAGATATGGCATTTGCAGCGGCAACACTTACTGACAAATTCTTTATGGGTAACGTCGTAACTCACGAAAATGCTAAAGATGTTATTCGTATGGCTGAAATCATTCATGGTGGTCGCGCGGCAATCGAAGAGACTCCAGCCCTAATTTCTCTCGTTAACTGCAACTCTCCACTGCGTTGGGATGATCGTATGTTGGACTCAATGCGCGAATACGCATTAGCCGGACAACCAGTTGTTACAACACCATTCTTACTCATGGGTGCGATGAGTCCAGTGACTATTCCTGCAACTCTTGCACAGCAAATGGCAGAAGCACTTGTTGCTATCGCGCTCGTTCAACTGATTCGACCAGGTGCACCAGTTGTATTTGGTTCATTCTTATCAAATATTGATATGCAATCAGGATCACCACAATTTGGTACACCAGAATCAGGAATTGGTCTTCTCTGCACTGGCCAGATTGCACGCTCGCTTAACCTTCCTTTCCGTGGCGGTGGCGGCTTGAACTCATCACAAACAGTTGATGCACAATCTGCGTATCAAACAATGATGACGATGATGCCAACATTCCTATCTGGAACTAACTGGGTAATGCACACAGCTGGTTGGCTCGAAGGCGGATTGGTTTCTTCTTACGACAAGTTCGTAGTCGATATTGAAATTCTGCAATCATTGATGGCTGAATTCACACCACTTGAATTTAACGAAGACTCTCTGGCATTTGATGCTCACGTTGAAGTTGGCCATGGTGGCCACTTCCTCGGAGCAGCCCACACAATGGAGCGTTTCCGTGACTGCTTCTATCGTCCATTTTTAACAAATAGCGATAACTACGAGCGCTGGATGCGTCTTGGCGCGAAAGATACTCGTGCTCGCGCTGAAGAAATTTGGAAGAAGAAGTTAGAAGAGTACGAAAAGCCAGAGATGGATCCACAAGTTTTGGCTGAACTCACTGACTTCGTTGCAAAGCGCAAATCTGAACTCGACGCATAACTCATGGCTGAAAGTACGCTCTATATAAATGGTGCATGGGTTGCATCATCTGATGGAGCAGTACGCGAGATCAGAAGTCCGCACGATAACTCTGTAGTCGCAACTGTTTCAGAAGCAACGGCTGCTGATACTAAAGATGCAATAAAAGCGGCTCGTGAATCTTTTGATTCTGGCGTTTATGCATCGTGGTCGATGAAAGATCGCTGTGCACTTGTTGAAAAAGTTGCAGATTTAATCAAGCGCGATGCCGAAATCCTTGCAGCATTTGAAACTCGCGATACAGGCAAACGCATGATTGAAACGCGTTATGACATGGCAGATATCGAAGCTACTTTTCGCCACTTTGCAGCCCTTGGCTTAAAACTTAAAGATAGAAAAGTAGATGTGGGCGCCGATAACATCACAAGCGTTATTACTCACGAACCAGTTGGTGTGTGCGCACTCATTGGTCCCTGGAATTATCCATTTCTACAAATTTCTTGGAAAGCGGCACCCGCATTAGTTGCTGGTTGTTCTTTCATCATTAAACCAAGTGAGTTATCACCATCTACTGCCATTCACTTTATGAAATTGCTAGAAGAAGCTGGATTACCAAAGGGTGTTGCCAACTTAATCTGTGGAGCAGGCGCTACAGCAGGTGCTCCATTAGCTGAAGATCCACGCGTTGACCTTGTCTCATTTACCGGCGGTCTTGTCACTGGTCGTCGCATCATGGCAACGGCGGCACAAACAGTTAAGAAGGTTGCACTTGAATTAGGTGGCAAGAATCCACATATTATCTTTGAAAATAGCGATATCGATGCAGCAATTGATAACGCTGTCACAGGTGCGTTCTTGCACTCAGGTCAGGTCTGTTCTGCAGGTACTCGTGTTCTTGTTGAGAAATCGATTCATGACAGAGTTGTTACAGAAATCGTGCGTCGCGCAAAGGCAATTTATGTTGGTGGACCAGATGATCCCCGCACCGAAACTGGACCACTGATCAGCAAAGAACACTTAGCTAAAGTTGAGGCGTATATGCAGGACGCTGTTAAAGATGGCGCAACAATTTTGGTTGGCGGCTCTCGCATAGATCGTGAAGATTTAAATAAAGGTTGGTATTTCCCACCGACAGTTATTGATAATTGCCAATCAAAGATGAAGTGCGTTCAGGATGAATCATTTGGTCCAATCATGACAATCGAAACTTTTGAAAGCGTTGAAGAAGCAATCACTTTAGGCAATGACACCATTTATGGATTATCTGGAGCCGTCTGGTGTGCGGATAAAAAAATTGCCAATCGAGTTGCGGGCGCACTTCGCCACGGAACAATCTGGGTCAATGATTTTGGCCCATATCGTCCGCAGGCAGAGTGGGGCGGGTTCAAAGCCTCAGGCGTCGGCCGCGAATTAGGTGAGGCTGGTTTGGATGAATACCTTGAAATTAAACACATTTGGACCAACAATGAGCCAAGTAAATCTGGTTGGTTTTCCGATAGGGGAGATGGATAAATGGTTTCTGGCGCACCGATGATCTCTGTAAAGAATCTCTGGAAAGTTTTCGGCGCCAATGCTGACAAGGTAGTCGGCTCTCCTCTTGTAAACCTTTCTCGTCCCGAACTTCGCGCACAAACTGGTAACACTATTGCGGTCCGCGATGTTTCTTTCGATGTTGCACCAGG
Organism: Actinomycetes bacterium; assembly: GCA_014190015.1. Classification (GTDB taxonomy): domain Bacteria; phylum Actinomycetota; class Actinomycetes; order Nanopelagicales; family Nanopelagicaceae; genus Planktophila. The sequence goes on along the minus strand of BJFT01000003.1, from coordinate 48,234 downwards.
TGAAGTCTTCGTTGTTATGGGTCTTTCAGGATCTGGCAAATCAACTCTTGTTCGCTGCATGACTCGTTTGATTGAGCCAACTCAAGGATCCATGAATTTTGAAGGCGAAGATATTTTAAAAGTTGATAACGCCCGACTTCGCGAACTTCGCAAAACACGTTTCTCAATGGTTTTTCAGCACTTTGGTTTGCTGCCTCATCGCAATGTAATTGACAACATCGCTTACTCACTTGAAATCAACGGTGTTAATAAGGCTGATCGACACAAGCGTGCCAATGAAGTTATCGAACTCGTTGGCTTGCAAGGTTATTCACATGCATACCCCGAACAACTCTCTGGTGGAATGCAACAGCGCGTTGGTTTAGCTCGCGCATTGGCTGTAGATCCACAAGTCCTTTTCCTCGATGAACCTTTCTCAGCTCTTGACCCACTAATTCGCCGCGATATGCAGCAAGAAGTTATCCGTCTGCACCACGAACTCGGTAAGACAATGGTCTTTATTACCCATGATCTATCAGAAGCTGTAAAAGTGGGAGATCGAATTGCAATTATGCGAGATGGCGCAATCGTTCAAATTGGAACACCAGAGGATTTAGTAGCTAATCCTGCAGATGAATACGTTGCTAACTTTGTGCGCGATATTGCTAAGTCTCATGTTCTGACTTTGAAGCACTTAGCCAGACAAGCTGCGCCAGGAGATGCCACCGATGGTCCTGAACTTGCAGCCAACACAATTATTCGCGATGCCGCACAAGTAATTTTGCAGTCCCACAAACCAGTACGGGTTAATGACAATGGCAAATCACTAGGAATTGTCTCTAGCGAGGATGTTTTGCGGTTAATTTCTGGTGGCGTCTAATGAAGGTTCGTAAGTCCTATCTTCTGCTTGCCTCAGTAACGATCTGGATTTTGCTAGGCCGTTTTTTAAATGGCAAACACACATTGCAAATTGCCACATATGAGAACACTGCATTTACTAGCTATGTTGGTGAAAAGGCATTAGATCTTCGCGGCAATCGAACCGAGAGTCCAGCTTTTGTTTATTTCTTCAATCCAATACGTGGAGTGATCGATGGTTTTGTCCAAGCCATCAGAAACCTCATCTCCGTTCCAACACCTAACTCTGTCATTCCAATTATTGGTTGGTTAGGTGTCGTTGGAATCGTCGCTTTTGCAGTCTATGCAACGAGTCAGTGGAGAACTGCGCTTCTGTGCGTTTCACTATTACTCGCATGCGGTGCTTTGGGAATGTGGCAGTTCACGATGGATTCCATTGCAATGACTTTGGCTGCAGTACTGCTTTCATTAGCGGTTGGAATTCCATTAGGTATATGGGCTGGGTTATCGGATCGTGTCTTAAAGATATTCACCCCATTTTTAGATTTAGCTCAAATTTTGCCAACCCTTGTTTATATGGCACCAATCGCACTTGTATTTATGATTGGTGCAGCTTCGGCAACGATTGCAACGATGATTTATTCCATTCCAATCGCAATTCGAATTACTAGCCATGCGATTAGAAGTTTGAACCAAGCACCCGTTGAAGCTGCTGAGTCCATGGGCTCAACACAAAAGCAGAAATTGACCAAAGTTCAGATTCCAATGGCCAAGCAGATGATTGTGCTTGGCATTAATCAAACAGTTATGGCTGCCGTTTCATTCGTTGTAATCGCTGCCCTGATTGGAGCACCAGGACTTGGTAAGCCAGTTATCGAAGCTTTGATTATTCGAAATGTTGGACAAGGCTTTGTCGCGGGCTTTGCCGTGGTTTTTTTAGCGATTTTGCTAGATCGCAGTACTAGCGCTGCGGCTAAGCGCCAAGTTTCATTTGTTCCAGCGACAGACAAACAGATTAAAACAAAGAGAATCACACTTATTGTTGGTGGAATTCTTGCAGTTGTATCAGTGATTTTGTCTCGCACAATGTTGTGGGCAGCCGTTTGGCCAAAAGAAGTCACCATTGCACCTCAAGTCGCAAAGGTAACTAATAATATTACGGCTTGGATTTTAGAGAATCTCACAATATTTACAGTTGGCTTTAAAGATTTAATTTCTTATGGTTTTCTCAACCCGCTTGAAACACAACTTGCCGCATCTCCTTGGTATGTAACAGTTGCAATGATTGTGGCACTTGCATTGATTATTGCTGGAACACGTACTGCAATCATGGCTTTCGTTCTATCCATGGCAATTGTGCTATCTGGTCTTTGGTATGAAGCCATGTTGACACTTACCCAGACAATTGTTGGATGTTTACTCACCATGATTATTGGTTTAGCCCTTGGTATTTGGTCGGGTCGCAGTGATCGAGCAGAGAAAGTTATGCGCCCATTCCTTGATGCCGGACAGACACTTCCTGCCTTTGTTTATCTAGTACCGATGTTAGGTTTATTTGGTCCAACACGTTTCACAGCTATTGCTACCGGCATCGTGTACGCCATTCCAGTTGTCGTAAAGATTGTTAGTGAAGGAATTCGCGCAGTTCCTCATGCACTAGTTGAAGCTGCAACTGCTGCCGGATCAACAACTCGCCAGATTATTACCAAGGTGCAATTGCCTGCTGCAAAGAAAACTATTTTGCTTGCAACCAATCAAGGTTTGATTTACGTCTTGGCAGTAGTTGTCATCGGTGGCTTCGTTGGCGCGGGCGGTCTTGGATACTTGGTAATTGCCGGTAACTCAAAGCCAGAGCTCCAAGGCAAGGGTCTTATTGCTGGCGTGGCCATCTTGCTTTTAGGCGTTATTTTTGACCGGATTATGCAAGCCGGCGCCCGTCGTTCTTCATAACTTATTCATAACTTCTAGGAAATAGCCTCCAAAAGTACTAGTGCTGGCTCCATCTGCGCCCTAGGCTTTGAGCAATACATAACTCATTAGGAGGGTTAATGAAATCACGATTCGGTCGCCGTTCGGCAATCGTTACTGCTGCAATTGCAACAGCACTTGTTATTTCAGGTTGCAGCAGCGTTAATGATTCTGCAAGCGAAGGCTCAGGAGATTGCGGTTCTTATGCAATTGCAATGCATGCATGGGGCGGTTACACAGCTTCAGCACAGGTTCTTGCAGAAGTAGCAAAGCAAGAATTGGGTTGCACAATTACTCAGACAACTCTAGAAGAAGGTCCAGTCACCTATGACGCAATGGAAGCTGGAACAATCGACGTCATTATCGAAGATTGGGGCGGCGGACGCTGGAAGGACTGGAGTGATCGCGGAGCTGTAGTTGAAGCTGGCGAAAACGGAAACATTGGAATTATTGGTATGTATGTCGCTCCATGGATGGTTGAAAAGTATCCAGACATCACAGACTCAAAGAACTTGAATAAGTATGCATCTTTGTTTAAGACTGCAGATTCAGGTGGCAAGGGTGCATGGTTTGAAGGCCCAACTGGTTACACAACTATCGGTGAAAAGATGGTTTCTGCTAACAAGTTGAACTTCAAAGTTATCTTCTCTGGTTCAGAAGCTGCTCTAGTTGACGGTTTCATCAAGGCAGAAGCTAACAAGACACCATTCATTGGTTATGCATGGCAGCCTTGGACACTTCACTCCAAGCTTCCAACACTTGAGGCAGCTCGCGTTAAGTTCCCTGCAAATGACTGGAGCGATCCAGCGGCTGCAAGTGGACTAACTGACTACCCATCAACACCACTCATCAAGTTGATCTCTAAGAAGCTCAACGATGCTAATGATCCATTTACTTCACTTGTTAAGAACTTCAAGTGGACTAATGCTGATCAAAATGGTGTTGCAGCCGATCTAGAAGGCGGAATGTCAGCGGAAGAAGCAGCGAAGAAGTGGATTGCTGCTAATGCTGAAACTGTTGCTTCATGGACTGGTAAGTAAGTAATAAAACCGAAGTAAGTAAGCGGGTAACGCCCCTACTTGGTAGATTTCTACTAAGTGGGGGCGTTACCTTCATCTCTAGCAAGTTAAAAACACCGAAAGGAGCAAAATGAGCGCGCAGTACGACTACATCATTGTTGGTGGCGGATCAGCTGGTTGCGCGCTCGCTAATCGCCTCAGTGCAAACCCTGCACATAAAGTGCTGGTTCTAGAAGCAGGCCGTCGCGATTACAAGTGGGATGTCTTCATTCACATGCCTGCAGCGCTCGCGTTTCCAATCGGCAGTAAGTTCTATGACTGGATGTATGAATCTGAGCCAGAACCATTTATGAATGGTCGCAAGATTTATCATGCACGCGGAAAAGTATTAGGCGGTTCATCTTCAATTAACGGACAGATTTGGCAGCGCGGAAATCCTTTAGATTACGAACGCTGGTCAAAAGATAAAGGCATGCAGAATTGGGATTATGCACACTGCTTGCCATACTTTAAAAAACTTGAGAATTGTTTAGCAGATCCAAAGAATCCTTTCCGTGGAGATAACGGACCGCTTAAATTAGAACGCGGACCAGTCAAGGGTCCACTCTTTGAAGCATTCTTTAAGGCGACAGAGCAAGCTGGCTATCCACGTACTGATGACGTCAATGGTTATCGCCAAGAAGGCTTCGCAGCATTTGATCGAAATGTCTATCGTGGCCGTCGCCTGAGTGCCGCACGAGCCTATTTATATCCAGTACTCAACCGCAAGAACTTAACTCTAAAAACTAAAGCACATGTCACCAAGGTTATATTCGAGGGCACAACTGCAACCGGTGTTGAAGTAATGATTAAGGGCAAGAAGCACACCTTTACTTCTAAGGAAGTTATTTTGTGTGGTGGCGCCATTAATACACCGCAAATTTTGCAGCTCTCAGGCGTAGGCAATCAAGAAGATCTTTCAAAACTAGGCATCAAAGTTGTTAAGCACTTGCCTGGTGTCGGTGCAAACTTGCAGGATCACCTCGAGGTCTATGTTCAATACAAGTGCAAGCAACCCGTAACACAACAGCCAATTACACAATTCTGGCGCCGTCCATTTATTGGTGCCGCATGGTTATTCTTTAGAAAAGGCCCAGGTGCTTCAAATCAATTCGAAGCAGGCGGATTTACCCGCAGCAATGAAGATGTCGATTACCCAAACTTGATGTTCCACTTCTTACCTCTTGCTATTCGCTATGACGGAAGTGGACCAACAAGTGGTCACGGATACCAAGTCCACGTTGGTCCAATGTATTCAGATGCGCGCGGATGGTTAAAGATTAAGAGCACCAATCCATTTGATAAGCCTGCAATGCAATTTAACTATCTTTCAACAGATCAAGATCGCCGTGAATGGGTTGAAGCAGTTCGAGTTGCTCGCAATATTTTGACTCAACCAGCAATGGAACCTTTCAACGAAGGCGAAACTTCTCCAGGAGCATCTGTCTCAACAGATGAAGAGGTTTTGGATTGGGTTCGCAAAGACGCAGAAACAGCTCTTCATCCATCCTGCACCGCAAAGATGGGCACCGATGAGATGTCAGTGGTTGATCCAGAGACAATGAAGGTGCACGGCGTAAATGGTCTCCGTATTGCTGACGCATCAGTTTTCCCGTACGTAACCAATGGAAACATCTATGCACCAGTGATGATGGTCGCCGAAAAGGCTGCAGACTTAATTCTTGGCAACACACCACTGCCACCAGAGAACATCGAGTTCTACCGCCATGCTAAAAGATGAAGAGATAGATAACGCCCCTTCATCGATTGCAAAAGTAAAGGTTCAAAAATCAGATTCATCAGATGTCACATCTGACTCTGTTGTTGTCGAAGAACCACTTGAAATCAGACTCAAGCAAGGCGACACGGAAGAACAACTCGGAATCACAATGCGCACACCTGGCGCCGACCTCGAACTCGCTGCAGGGTTTTTGTGGGGCGAAGGATTCTTAAGTAATCCAAATGAATTAATGCAAGTAAAGGTTTGCGCAGACCGCTCTCTAACACCGCGTCAACGCGCCAATGTTGTTATCGCTGAAATCACGGCCGATGCTCCAAAGCCACCGCGTTCTATGGAACGCCGATTCACAATGACATCTGCATGCGGTGTCTGCGGTTCAACAAATATCTCTGACTTACATGCACGCGGCATTAAAAAGGTTGCACCAACAACTCACTCGTTATCTGAACTAGCTGGGATGACAGCACTTCTTGATGGCCGCCAAGCAATCTTTTCTAAGACAGGCGGCCTACATGCTGCTGCGTTGGTCAATCCGCAAGGAAAAGCTGTCTATGTTCGAGAAGATGTTGGCCGCCACAACGCTGTAGATAAAATCATTGGCGCAGCGCTAATGGCGGGGGATTTGCCCTTAAGTAATTGGACCGTGGTTGTTTCTGGTCGCGTAGGTTATGAAATTATTCAAAAGTCAGTTGCTGCAGGTGTTTCAGCACTGGTGGGCGTCAGCGCACCAACATCTCTGGCAATCGATCTTGCTCACGAATTTGGCTTAACTCTTATGGCCTTTGCCAGAGATGGAAAAGCTAAACAGTTCTTGCCGAGTTAGATTTTAAAAGGTTTTGGGCACGCGCTGATTTTTGGAACGCGCACCTTTGCGATCACAGTTCCTTTGCAAGGATGCACATTTTGTGCGATGCCTAAATCGCAGGCAACGGATAAGAAGATGAAGGCATCTTCGTACGTAAATCCCCAGTGATTAACCAGTAAACCTGCAGCTTCTTCACAGGCCAACTTCATGGCTTCTTGAATATCTTCAACTGCAACACCATGTGTAATCCATGAATCAGCTGTTTCGGTGACAGGAAAATCTGTCGTAATTGATTTGATGACATTAACTTCGATAAGAACATCGCCGCCAATTTCAACGCCCGTGCCGCATATTTCTCCATCGCCCATGGATGCGTGCATGTCGCCAATACCTAAGAGCGCACCAGAGTGCTTAACTGGCAGATAGATAGTTGAACCAATTTTGTTCATGTTGTTATCTAGATTGCCGCCATGCTTTCCAGCAGGCATTGTGAGAATTGAGCCAGTCGCGGGTGCAACACCAATTACACCGAGCATTGGACTAATTGGAAAAGAAACTTTGTCATTCATCTTTATAACACCATCTTTTACATCAAAGAAAGTTCCGTAAGGTCCCTTTGCTTTCTGATGGAGTTGACCTTCGCCGGCGGAAAAACGTGCGGCACCGCGAGCTTCAGTTTTAATATCAATAATTGTTACAGCCAATGTGTCACCAGGTTCGGCACCCTCAATATAAATCGGACCAGTTGCTGGATTTACTTGCGAATCATCAATCACTTTCGTTAAGTCAGCATCGACTAAGACTTGTCCTTTATAACAATCCCAAGTCTGCACATGGATGCGCTCTCCAGGGGCCACACGAAGGGCTGGAGTGAATTCGGCACCGAAACTCTGGGTGTGATGATCGCGGGAGAGATAGTGCTTTGCGGTGGGATACAGAGTTGTCATGGCGGTAAATCTATCTTCAAATTCACTTCACATGCCACATACAACTGGGGCAGAATGAGCACTTATCTTGAACTCATTGGAGGATGCGTGAAATACGAAGCAGATCATCACATCGGTAAAGACCAACACGTGTGGGCATATTCAACAAATATGGAACCAGTGTTAAGAGTTAAATCTGGCGCAACGATTCACTTAGAAACTTGGGATTGTTTTACCGGTCAGGTTCAAACCGAAGATGACACCGTAGAAAAATTAGATTTAGCACGAGTAAATAGCGCAACAGGTCCAATCTATGTTGAAGGCGCTGAACCTGGAGATTCACTCTCAGTAACACTTCACCGCATTGATCCAGGCCCACAGGGCGCAGGAATGGTTATTCCCGAGTGGGGACAACTCATTCATAAAGCAAAAGCACCTGCTACAAGAATTTTTAAAGTTAAAGATGGCATCGTTCATATGAATGATCGCGTTTCATTTCCAGCAGTTCCAATGCTCGGTGTAATCGGTGTTGCACCAGCAGAAGGTGAAATTGCAACATTTGCAGCCGGTCCTCATGGTGGAAACATGGATGATCACTTCAATCGCGTTGGTTCAACTGTTCATATGCCTGTGTTCCAAAAGGGTGCACTCCTTGCAATTGGTGACATGCACGCATCAATGGGAGATGGCGAAATCTCAGGTACCGGTGTTGAAATCGGGGGAGATGTTTTAATCGAAGTAAATGTTCTAAAGGGCAAAGCTGCACGTTGGCCAATTACCGAAACAGCTGATTCTTGGTTTACACACGGAACAACAGCTGATGATTTAAATGAAGCAATTAAATTAGCGTGTGAAGAAGCAGCGCAATTATTGGTTGAGCAGTGGGGCTTTACTTGGGAAGATGCCTTTATCTTCTTATCTGTTGCTGGAGATGTCGGAATCGCACAAGCTTGTCATCCATGCCCAGGTTCAATTATTGCTCGTATGCGCGTTCCAAAGATCGCAGCATGTCCACGTCCATTTAAGGGAATGTAAATCATGAGCGAAATGAAATGGCAGCATGGAACCACTTGGTATCGAGTAGTCGGCGATCTAAAGAGTTCAAAGACTCCTGTGATGATTTTGCATGGCGGACCAGGCGCCGGCCATAATTACTGTGAACCAATTGCTGATGTATTAGCTCAAACAGGTCGCGCAGGCGTTTTGTATGACCAAATTGGTTGCGGCAATTCAACTCACTTGCCGGATAAGCCAAAAGAGTTCTGGACTCCAGAGTTATTCATGGAAGAGCTAGTGCTTCTTACCGAGCATCTAGGTATTTCAAATAAATACAACATTGTTGGTCAATCATGGGGCGGAATGCTCGGTATGCAATTCGCAATCCAAAATCCAAAGGGATTAAACGCACTCGTTGTTGCGGACTCTCCTGCAAGCATGGAAGTCTGGGTATCTGAAGCAAACAAACTTCGCAAAGAGTTACCACCTGAAGTTGAAGCAACTCTTCTTAAACATGAAGCGGCAGAAACAACTGAGGATCCTGAATACATCGCAGCCGTTGATGTTTTCTACTCACGTCACTTGTGCCGAATTCCACAACCACCATATGTTGTCGCAAGCTTTGATCAATTAGCTGCAGACCCAACTGTTTATCACACGATGAATGGACCAAGTGAGTTCCACGTAATTGGTTCGCTCAAGCATTGGGATATTCGCCCACAACTCAAAGAGATTAAAACTCCAACTCTCTTGGTTTCAGGCCAATATGACGAAGCAACTCCAGCGATGGTCAAAGAAATTAACGGCTTAATTCCAGGATCTAAGTGGGAGTTATTTGCTGAGTCGTCTCACATGCCACACGTTGAAGAGCCTGCGAAGTTTAAGAGAGTTGTTGCTGAGTTCTTAGATTCACACGACTAAATTACAAGCAACATCAACTGCGCCAATACGGCGTAGCTCTGGCTCGCGTGTGCTGCACTCTGGCACTGCAATAGGGCAGCGTGTGTGGAATGAACAACCACTTGGACGATTAAGTGGAGATGGAATATCTCCAGTCAAAATCTGTCGCGTGCTCTTTGCGCTCTGATCAATACGTGGGTTAGCCGATAACAACGCCTTCGTATAAGGATGTTGTGGGTTGTTATAAATCTCTTCTACAGAACCGAGTTCGACGATCTTTCCTAAATACATCACAGCAATGCGATCTGAGATATGCCGAACCACTCCAAGATCGTGAGCTACGAAAATGTAGGTCAACTTCATCTCATCTTGTAGTTCTTTAAAGAGGTTAAGGACCTGTGCCTGAATAGATACATCCAGTGCGCTAACTGGTTCGTCAGCGATGATTAACTCGGGCTTGAGAGTAAGGGCGCGAGCGATAACTACGCGCTGACGTTGTCCGCCTGAGAACTCGTGCGGATATTTTTCATAAGAGTTCTTATCGAGTCCAACCTTTTCAAGAAGTTCGTGAGCACGTGCACGACGCTCATCTTTGCCCATTCCGTGAATGCGCATTGGTTCTTCAATGATTGCACCAATTTGGCGACGTGGATTAAGGGATGCGTATGGATCCTGGAAGATAAATTGAATCTCTTTACGCAAAGGACGCATTGCAGATAATGACTTCTTAGCGATGTCATTTCCTTTATAAATAATCTCGCCACTTGTTGGTGTATCAAGTCTGGAAATGATTCTGCCCAAAGTGGATTTACCGCAGCCGGACTCACCAACTATTCCAAGAGTTTCTCCGTGGACAAGATTAAATGAAACTCCGTCGAGTGCTGAAACTTTGTTTTTGCGACCAAAACTGCCACCGCTAGTTTCATAAATTCTGCTGACGTTATTTACTCTTAAAATCTCTTGGCTCATGAGCGCACTCCTTCAGTGAGAAGGAAACAGGCAGCGCCGTATCCATTGCTATCAGAGATAAATGTTGGTTGTTCAGTACATGCAGCGTGCGCAGATGGGCATCGATTTCTAAAGGCACATCCACTCGGCAAGTTAAGTAAAGATGCTGGTTGGCCTGAGATTGTTTCAAGGCGTGATGTGCGCGCACGGTCTACTCGTGGCACAGAGTTCATTAATCCCTTTGTGTAAGGGTGCTGCGGATTAGCAAATAGAGAACTCTTTGTTGATCGCTCAACCATACGACCGGCGTACATAACCAAAACTTCTGAGGAGAGTTCGGAGACAACCCCCATATCGTGAGTAATGATGATGATTGAAGAGTTATAGGTCTTACGCAATCTTTCGAGGAGATCTAGAATCTGCGCCTGAATTGTTACATCTAACGCCGTGGTCGGTTCATCGGCAATTAATAGTTTTGGATTCAATGACAGCGCCATTGCAATAATTGCACGCTGTCTCATTCCACCAGAGAACTCATGTGGGTATTGGTCCACACGCTTTTCAGGATCTGGAATTCCCACTTCTTCTAGAAGTTCGATTGCACGAGCCTTAGCATCTTTATCTGAAATATCGCTATGTAGTTGCAACTGTTCGCGAATATGCCAGCCGATTGTATAGACAGGTGTTAGCGCAGTCATTGGGTCCTGGAAAACCATCGCAATATCTTTACCGCGAATGGCACGTAGCTCTTCATCGCTTTTCTTTAGCAAATCTTCGCCATTGAAGAAAACTTCGCCAGTAATTTCAGCGTTTTCATCTTTAATCAGCCCCATTACAGCGCTCATCGAAACGCTCTTACCGGATCCTGATTCACCAACGATGCCCAAGACTTCACCATGGTTGATAGAAAACGAGAGGTTATTTACAGCGCGCACGACACCCTTGCGAGTCTTGAAAGAGACGCAGAGGTTCTTAACTTCTAATAGTTTTTCAGCCACGACGCACCCGAGGATCTATCCACGCATAAACCAAGTCAACGATGGCGTTTGCGATAACAATAAAGAAGGCTGCATACATAACTGTTGCCATAATTAAAGGTAAATCAAAGTTTTGAAGCGCAGTAAAAGTAAGTCGACCTACACCTTGAATACCGAATACAACTTCTGTCAGCAGCGCCGAGCCACCAACTAGAGCGCCGAAATCTAAACCGAAGAGCGAGACAACCGTTATAAGACTCATTCGGCTGGCGTGCTTAATCAAGATTCGCTTCTCGCCCGCACCCTTTGCACGCTCTGTCTTGATGAAATCTTCTTGCATCAAGCTAACAATTTCGCTGCGGATCACTCGAATATAAATACCTGCGTATAAGAGTGAAAGCGTCAGCCACGGAAAGAGAAGTGCTAAGAACCAGCCACCCGGACTTTCGGTAAATGGAACATAACCAAGAGGTGGAACCCACCTAAATAAAGTGGCGTGCAAACGCCCTTGCGTTATTAAGTTGACCACCTCGCCGAGCCAATACACAGGCAGAGATACGCCAATGATTCCGATAATTCCAATTGCGGGGTCTACCCAGGATTTTCGCATTCCTGCGGCCGTTATTCCAAGTATTAATCCGAGGAGTAACCAAATAATTGCTGCACCAAAAACCAGTGAGAGAGTTGCTGGAATTGCTTGAGTTAGTTGTGGCAACACTTCTGCACCGCGGTTTACATAAGAAGTTAGGTCGCGATCAATGAATAAGTGTTTCATCATTGAGACATATCGGATGTGCAAAGGCTTATCTAAGTCAAAGGTTGCGCGTACTTGCTGCAGAGTTAATTGATCAGCATTTCTTCCTGCGATGCGTGCTGCAGGATCCACACCAGGGGTTGCAAAGAAAATGAGAAATACCAAGATACTGATCGAAACCAGAACGAAAACGGCAGCGGCAAGGCGCTTAATAACAAATCGCGTCAAAATGCACCACGCAGACGAGCTTTAGGATCTAGAGCATCGCGCACCGCATCGCCGAGCAAGTTAAGGGCGACAGCCGTTACAACGATGAAAAGACCTGGAGTCAGAGCAACGATTGGTCGCGTATACAGAAGTCCTAGTCCATCTTTAATAATTGTGCCCCACGATGCATCCGGTGGCTGAACACCAATAGATAAGAATGAGAGCGCTGACTCAGTAAGCATTGCGAGAGAAACCATCAGAGGAATAAATACTAAAACGCTGGGAATTACGTTAGGCAAGATTTCACGGAAGATAATTGTGGAGTTTTTCGCGCCTCCACCAATTGCAGCTTTTACGAATTCGCGTTCGCGCAGTGCAAGTACTTGTCCGCGAATTGGGCGTGCAACGTATGGCACATACACAAGACCGATAATAAATATTGGTAAATAGAGCGAACCTGCTTCTAGAGAGAGCGGCCCCCATTTAAATCCGCTGGTTAAGAGCACAACAGAGAGGGAGATAGATAAAAGATAAACAGGGAAGGCCCAGATAACATCTAAAATTCGAGAGATAACAGAGTCAATAATTCTTCCTGAATAGCCCGCGATTACACCGACAAGAGTTGCAACAATGAGTGTGAGTGCGGCTGCTGAAAAACCAATTAATAAAGTATTTGTGCCGCCATATAACAAACGTGCAGCCACATCGCGGCCTTGATTGTCTGCACCTAAAAAGTAAGGGCCGATCTTCCACGTAGGTCCAATGGGATTAACACCAAGTTTGAGACCTTCAGTGGATTGCTGCAAAACTTGAACTTCTACGCCATCTAATACGACGGTTCCGTTAATTGTTGAAACAAATGGGTCTGTCTTTGAAATAAGTGATGCGTAAAGCGGAGCAGAGAGTGTGAGTGCAACAACGACAAGCAACATCGATGAAGCAATCCACGATCTACGATCACGAACCAGCGTTCGGAGGGCAATTTTGCCCGGACTCTCCGAAGAGAGATCGAACGCTGGTTCGTGCGTAGTCATGTAGTTACTTCACCTGTAGTTGGCTAACCAACATGTAGAACTGCTTGGAGAAGTTGTAGTTCTTTACACGAGCAGACAAGAAGTCGATCTGCTTTGGTGTAAATGCAACAGCTACAGGAGCTTCGGCCATGATCGCTTGATCAATTTCGCCCCACTCTTTATCTGCTGCTGCTTGATCGGTTACACCAAGGTCCATCGCTGCAATCATGCGCTTGTTAAGGTCTTTATTGCAATAACCAGCCATGTTAATTGATGAATCTGAACCAGGTGTAAATGATTCACAACCGAGCAAGATGTACAAGAAGTCCATCGCTGCAGGGAAATCTTGGTACCACTGTGTTACCGAGATTTGAACCTTGTTCTTTGTGTTCTGAATGTAAGTGAATTGAATGTTTGATGAGATTGGCTTCAAAGTTGCCTTGTAACCGATTTGGTTTAGGACGCTCTGGAGATATTCACCCATCTGCTTATTCACTTCGTCATCAGATACAACGATGCCAACTTTCTGGCCAGCTGTTCCTGACTCCTTAACTAGTTGCTTCGCCTTTTCGATATCTGGCGCAGCCCAACTTTGTGCAGGAGATTCAACGGAAGCACCTGCTGTGTATTGGCAGAAGTCCTTGTGCCCTGGGAATCCTGGTGGCAAGAACGTACATGCAGGTGTTGCAAGTTGTTCTCCACCGAAGATCTTTACCATTGCATTGCGGTCAATTGCGTAGTTCACAGCTTGACGTGCTTTGACGTTATTAAATGGTGCCAAGTTTGTGTTCATTGGCAAGTACCACATAGCTGTCAATGTATGAACATTGATCTGGTTTGGAAGTTCAGTTCCAATTTCTGAGAGACGATCTGCAGGAATTGGATCGAGCATCCAGTCAGCCTGGCCATTCTTGATTGCGTTTACTTGTGCTTCAGCTGTAAGACCGAATTGGTAAACGATTTCATCTGGGTAACCAGCTGGTTGCGCTTCGCGGTTCCACTCTTGGAAGTTTGGATTACGAACCATCTTAAGTTCCTTGTTTGGATCATATGAAGCAAACATGTAAGGACCTGTTGTAGGAATTGGAGTTGTACCCGCATCCTTAGATGGTGCATCAGCAGGAAGAATAACTGCGTGTGGCAGAGATAGCTTGTAGTTAATTGTTGCATCTGGTGCAGTCAATTTAATTTCAATCTTGTTAGTTGCTGGATCAACAATTACGCCTTGATCCAACTTACAAGTTGCTGGCTTTGCCAAACATGCATCAGCTCCAACGATTCCGTTATAGAAACCACCGGCTGTTGGTGATGACACCTTGAAGATACGCTCAAATGATGCCTTAACATCATTGACAGTAACTTCACGGCCATCTGAGAATTTAATTCCCTTACGCAATGTAAATGTAAGAGTCTTTCCACCATCACTGAGTTCTGGAAGTGCTTCTGCTAAATCCGGAACTGTTTCGAATGACTTAGGACCATCTACTTTTCTAAATGCAAGCAAACCATCGTATGTAGCCTGGTATAGCTGCCAGAATTGAAGTGTGTAGTTAATGTGTGGATCTAATGTTCCAGCTGCACCTTTTGCAACCAGAGTTAGTGTTCCACCAGCTTTTGATGCGTCATAAGGCGCAAGAACACCTTCTTGACCTTGTGCGCTTGAATCTGAACCACTGTCAGAACTCGAGCTACCGCATGCACTGAGAACAAAGCTCAGGGCAATGAGAGATACGAGTGTTCTAGAGCGTCTCATTCATCCTCCTTGTTAGCCCGCGTGGGGTGGGCTTGGAAGGCAAATACTTACAGTAAATAGGTATAAGCGCTAGATGGAAGATAGGAAAAAGTAGCGAGTACTCTTGCGTGATGAGCGAAAATAAAACTCCTCGCGTAAATTCGGGCAAAATTGTTGGCCAAGTGGACGCAACACAGATGCCTCGCTATGGGGGAATCGCAACCTTTGCTTTATTGCCACAAATCAATGAAGTGACAGATGTTGATGTAGCAATTGTTGGAGTGCCATTTGATTCAGGAGTTTCATATCGTCCGGGTGCACGATTTGGTCCTAGCCATGTGCGCGAAGCTTCACGACTATTGCGTCCATATAACCCGGAGACAAATGTTTCACCCTTTGCTACTCAACAAGTTGTTGATGCAGGCGATTTCGCAGCCAACCCATTTAATATTGAAGAAGCGATTTCAAGTATTCATAAAAACTATGACCAGCTTGCAGAGCGCGCAAAGAAGATTGTGACAATCGGGGGAGATCACACGATTACTCTGCCAATCTTGCGCTCACTCAAAGCAAATCACGGACCAATTAGCGTTGTGCACTTTGATGCACATTTAGATACGTGGGATTCATATTTCGGCGCCGATTACACACACGGCACAACATTTAGACGTGCAAGTGAAGAAGGTTTGTTGGATCCAGAAGGTTGCATGCATATTGGTATTCGCGGACCCTTATATGCCGCAAAGGATTTAACCGAGGACAAAGCACTTGGTTTCCAGATTTTCTCTAGCGTTGAATTCCAAGACCTTGGAGTTGGTGCAGCAATTGAAAAAATGAAAGCCCGAGTTGGTGATCGTCCAACATATATAAGTATTGATATAGATGTACTTGATCCTGCACATGCACCAGGCACTGGAACACCAGAGGCGGGGGGATTAACAAGTCGTGAGTTGTTATCTGTATTGCGTGCAACAGCAGGCATGAATGTTGTTGGTGCCGACATTGTTGAGGTTGCTCCAGCCTATGATCACGCCCAGATCACTGGCATCGCGGCATCGCATGCGATGTATGAATTAATCAGCGCATTTGCAGCAAAATAATTTGCACCCACGCTCAAATTAGGTAAAAAAACTCGCCAGTATTCAAGACATAGCCCATTTTGAGTTCTACCATTTTCTTTATGTCCGGATGTTTTCCGGGTACCTATAAGGAGAATCAATGAGCTCGTCAGATAAAGCATTGGCACCTTCCCAAGTAGAAACGCGAAGCGTTGACTTCATTCCTCACTCAGAACGCTTTGGAAAATCCCGAGATTTAGGAAACGTCTGGTTCGTAGGAAACGTAAACCTTGTAGCGATGGCTACTGGTGTGGTTGCACTCTCATTGGGTGGAAATCTCATTTGGACTTTCATCGCAGTTGTACTTGGTTCACTCTTTGGAACCTTCTTCATGGCATTTCACTCAGCACAGGGACCGCAACTAGGACTTCCGCAGCTAGTGCAGTCTCGTGCTCAGTTTGGCTACATTGGCGCTGCATTTACAGTGTGGATTTTCGCCCTTGTTAATTACATTACTTACAACACATCCGATGCAATTTTATCTGGTGCGGCTATGAATGAAATCTTTAAGATTCCATCAGAAGTTGGGTTTTTTATAGCAGCCGTTATCGCAACAGTTATTGCGATTTATGGTTATAGCCAAATCCACTTCATTAACAGAATTCTCTTTTGGCCTTCAATTATCACACTAGGTGTTATGACTATCGGAGTAGTACTTCGAGGATCATTCCCAGAGGGTGCCTTCGATCTTGGTAACTTCCAATTGGCGCCATTCATGACAGCTTTCGTGATTATCGCTGGATTCCAACTTGGTTGGGCTCCATATGTTTCAGATTATTCACGTTACCTTCCAGCAACTGAAGGTGTTCGCTCAACATTTAAGGCAACTTATTTAGCGAGTGCACTTTCTGGTGTGTGGGTGTTTGGTCTTGGTGCATTTGCATCAGGTCCTGATGGAGAACTCGCACCAGTTGCAGCATTTAAAGCAGTAGGAGATTCGATCTTCAGTGGCTTTGGAACAGTCCTTCTTATTGTTCTCTTAGCCGGTCTTCTAGTTGTTATGTCAGTTAACGCATACGGTGGATCCCTCACACTTATTTCTATGGCAGATTCAATCAAGCGTGTAAACCCAACTAAGAAGGCGCGTTTAATTGCTCTTCTTATTATGGGCTTAACAGTTTGGGGTATTGCTCAGTTCGTTGGAGAAGATCGCTTCAATAGCTTCTACGGCAACGCACTTGTCTTCTTGGCATACCTCTTCACGCCATGGACTGCTGTTAACTTGGTGGATTACTTCTTCGTCCGCAAGGGCGTTTATGTAATTGGAGAAATCTTCAAGAAGGACGGTATCTATGGACGTTGGGGATGGCGTGGAAACACTGCATACATCGTTGGCTTCCTGTCGATGATTCCATTCTTCGTGACAACACCTTACGTAGGACCAATTGCTAAGAGTTTAGGAAGTGTGGATTACTCACTCTTTGTTGGACTCCCAGTCAGTGCGATTGTGTACTTAATCCTTGCTAAGGGAATTGACCTCAAAAAGGAAGCAGCAATGGCTGCAGCAGAAGGAAACCTAACAAAGCACTAATTAAATAAAACGGTAGAAGCCATTTACCTCGCTACTTAGCGGAGTAAATGGCTTCTCCGTTTCTATAAGTAAATAGAACTTCCATATCACTAACTGCATGCGGATCAATCTCAAATGGATTCTTAGGTAACACAACAAAATCTGCGTTAAATCCGGGAGCTAATGTTCCCCAGATATTTTCACCAAATGCTTGGTAAGCGACTTCACTTGTGTAACAAGCAAACGCTTCCGGCATTGTGATTTTCTCATGTGGAATCCATCCACCCTCAGGAGAGCGCTCAGGAGTTTGTCTGTGAACAGATACAGGCAAGCCTTCTAAAACAACTTCTGATGTCACCGGCCAGTCGCTGCCGAATGCAACGCGCACACCATCATCAATGAGTGAACGCAATTGATACTGACGACCTGTGCGCTCTGGACCAATGCGTGGCGCAGATGAAATTGCTTGCATTGGATCTTGACGACACCACAGCGGACCAAAGTTTGCAATTACACCTAGGTCACGGAAGCGATGAAAATCTGCTGCATCTAATAGTTGAACGTGCACAATTGTTGGACGACGATCCCATGCAGGATTCGCTTTCTGTGCACCTTCGATTGCATCAAGTGCTGCACGGATACCAGCATCACCTATAGCGTGAATATGTGTTTGAAATCCTGCTTTATCAAATGCAGCAACAGCGCGCGAAAGTTCAGGCCACTGCCACACAGGCATTCCATGGCTGCAAGGATCATCTGAATAAGGTTCGAGCATTGCAGCTGTTCCACCTTCGATTACGCCATCTGCAAAGTATTTAATTGTTACGGCAGTCAGGTTCTTATTCTTAGAAGATGATTCAATCTTCTTGCGCATCTCAATAAAATAAGACATATCTTTTTCCCACGTGCGCGGATCTGCGCGAAATGCCAAGTTAACTCCTTGTGTCAGCACTCCATGTTCTTCGGCTGCCAAATACGCCTCAGCCATGCCGGGATCTACCCAGGCGTCCTGCCACCATGTGATTCCAGATTTTGCATAACGCTGGCATGAATATTTAATCGCTTCAATTTCGCGCTCTAGTGATGGCTTTGGTGCGTGATCCATAATTAAATTAACTGCATCCCATTCGCGCATTGTGCCCATTGGAGAACCATCTTCGCGGCGCACAATTGTTCCGATTTCTAAGTCAGGAGTATTTGCATCCACTCCTGCAGCTTTAAGGGCTGCAGTGTTAACCCAAATGGTGTGGTAATCAATTGCGTTTAATACAACTGGGCGATCTGGACAGACGCTATCTAATAACTTTGCATCAAAGTTTCCTTTAGGTAAAAGAGCAGGATCATATGTGCCACCAATAATCCACGGTAAATCTGGATTAGCCGCTGCGAATCTTTTTACTTCCGCAAGAATTTCATCGACACTTTGAATATCTGTTACTTGTGGACCAAAGTGTTGGCGACCACCAAAGATTGGGTGACAGTGACCATCTCCAAATGATGGAGAAACAAATGCCCCGCCAAGATCTATTGTGGCGTCATGCGCAGTATTTAGCGCCTCATCACCTGTTGCAACAATCTTTTGATCATCGACCAACATTGCATTAAAAGTTTTCGCTCTGACCTGTCCTGGCCAGAAGGTTGCGTTAGTAAAGAGCGTACGTGTCATGAGATGTCCTTACTTGTTTATGTTTTTATACATTGATGGTCGACGAGTACTAAAGAATGGGAAGAGTGTAAGCCAATCTCTCTTTTGGTCTAGGTCCAAATCCGCCACAAGCACTGCAGAACCTTCTTGGCCTGCACGCGCCAAAACTCGACCATATGGATCACTAACGAAAGAAGAACCGTAGAAAGTGATGCCATCTTCCGTTCCTGTGCGGTTTACAGCTGCAATGAATAAACCATTGGCAATTCCGTGAGCTGCCATCATCTGTCGCCACAACGGCTCAGTATCAAAGTCAGGATGATCAGGTTCAGATCCAATTGCTGTTGGATAGCAGAGCAAATCTGCTTCCAATAAACCGTATTCACGTGCAAGTTCTGGAAACCATTGATCCCAACAAGTCGGCGTTCCGACTGCAGCATCCTTAATTGCAAAAACAGCAGGAGATGAGTCGCCTTGTTCGAAGTATTTATCTTCGTAATATCCAGCGGTTACAGGAATGTGTGTTTTGCGAGTCTTTAGAACAATTTCACCACTCGGCGCCACGGTAACTGCAGTGTTGTATTTCTTATCTCCCGCATTCTCATACAAAGAAATCACAACGTGCGCACCGGATGCCCGCGCGATTTCTTGCGCAAATAAAACGCTCATGCCATCTAATTTTTCTGGCACGAAATTAGCCTGCGCATCAGGTCGAGTGCACGCATAAGGGTATAAAGATAATTCGGTCAGAACTATTAAGTCAGGGGAGAACTCACTGGCTGCTTGCACCGCCGTAGTTATTTCTGTCTTCTGTTTTTCAACGCTGCCGTGCCACGGTTCTTGAATAGCAGCAATACGAAGTGGAGTGCGCTCCGGCGGCAATACTCGAGCCGGTGAATCCGCTGCCTTATTAATATGAGTAATTACTTCGCGCATGTACTTAGTACTTCAGGATTCCGTTGTATAAATCTGGTTTGCGATCTTTGCGCACATCATTTTTTGGAGTAATTGATGTATCCGTCGGCAGTTCAACATCTGCGACTAGTATTTGTATGTCATCTTCTGATTCGCGGTGAGCAATTGCTTTGATGTTTCCTTCAAAATCCGTGATGACAGATGATGAAACCCAAGAGTGTCCGCGTTCGGCCCCTGAGCGATCTGCCGCGATTGCAACCATTTTATTTACAGATGCTGCTGCTTGTACGCGCACAGCCTCCATGGGAGTTCCATGAATTAGTTGGCCTAGGTTGGGCCAATTAGTTGGTATTGCTAGCAACACCGCACGATCGAGCATTGCAAGGCGTACCCACTCAGGAAATTCAATGTCATAATAGACCATAGTTTCGATGCGACCGTGAGATGTATTGACAACAAGTGGTGGTTTTTCCCCAGCTTTGAAAAATTGATGCTCATCGCCAAAGAGATGCACCTTTGAATACCAGCCCAGTAAGCCTGATTTATCGATGACAACAGATGCGTTGTATAAACGTGAATCGACCGAGAGCGCCAAGCCAGCAACAATCACGACATCACTCTGATGTGCAATTTCTTTCCAGTGACTTATCAATTCGCCATCAAGGGTTGTGCTGCGCTCTTGAACTTCAGCCACCGAGGTAAAGGCATACCCAGAGTTTGTTAACTCAGGTAAAACAATAATTTGAGCACCTTGCACGATAGAATCGGCAATAGCTTTATTGGCTCGTGCAAAATTTTGTGCAGGATTTTCAATATCCAAAGAGATCTGGCAAGCAGCCACCCGTGTCATAAGGCAAAACTATTAGCACCAACGCCTTTCTACAAATAGAATAGACATATGGAAATCCGAAAGGCTTGGAAGGGCGTTCCAAAGCCTGTGCGACAAGTAATCACTCTTGTAGTAGGTGGAACTCTCTTAATTATCGGTGGGTTGCTTATCGTCCTTCCCGGTCCCTTTACTCTTCCTTTCGTCTTTGCAGGATTATTGGTTCTAGCTGGTGAATTTGTCTGGGCTCAACGTTTCCTAGAACGCGCCCGCACGGAAGCTAGAAAAGCTGATCCGCGCAAACTCTTTAAGAAAAAACCACCTCGTGAGAATTCGTAATATAGAAAAATCAGATAGACAGCAGTGGGATCCACTGTGGCAGGCATATTTAGTTTTTTACGAAACATCTGTTCCAGATAAAACAACGGATCTGACGTGGGAACGTTTCTTTGATCCCAACCATGTATTCACAGGATTTGTTGCAGAAGAAGATGGAAAAATCCTTGGTTTTGCGCACGCCATGTTGCGACAATCAACGTGGGAAGAAGTGGGGGAGATGTACTTAGAAGATCTCTTTACATTGCCCGAAGCGCGTGGCAAAGGTGTTGGCAGAGCATTGATTGAACATGTAAAAGAACATGCAATCGCTGTTGGCGCTGGATGCATGTATTGGCAGACTAAGGCAGGCAATGCCACAGCTCGTATTTTGTATGACTCAATTACTAAAAATAATGATTACGTGCAGTACATGATCAAGCTGTAACCCATAAGTGCTGGGCCAGAATCTCGGCAAAAGTTGTTTCAGCAAGTAGACGGACTAGCGGATCAGAATCATTTTTGTAACGAAATGATTTTGTGGCGTGTGGGTGATCAAAACCAATTGTTATCACCTTTGACTCACGTTCCTGTGTCCACTTAAAGAGTTGGTCTTCCCACTGTGAGCCAGGAAATAAAATTGCTCGATAATCGAGAGTCTTTGTCAGATAGACATCGATGTGACTCCAGTCGCCTGTTTCGCAAGGGACAGATGGAAGGCGTGGAGATTCGCGCATCATCAATGCACTCTGCTGGGCTGAACAGAATCGATCAGCGGGTGCTATGTAATAAGAGCCCGCTGGTGATTTGATGTGATTGATTAAATCAGGGAGCCAAGAGTCTTTACGTGAATAAATATCATCAATTGCAACAGCCGCAGCATCTATTGATGAATTTAATTCTTTAATGCACCCGAGAGATTCGTATAAGCGAAGCAGAGCTATGTGGGTTGCCATATAGGTCAGTGAAGCAACGCCACCTGATTCTTCTCCTGCTTGCATAGATACAGTATTTGTTCCACGCTCTGCAGCATTTGTAACCCAAATCTTTTGCTTAAAACCATAGGCCTTATCAAATGCATCATTAGTTTCAACAGAGTTACCTGAAGCAGAAATTGCAATAAGAGCTTTATCTGTGCTGGCCTGTGGGGGAGTTGGATTACTCGAAAGAGTGAAAGTGGCATCACAACCGCACGCTTGTAAACGCGTAACCATAGATTGAGCGGCAAAAGCCGATGAACCCATACCCATAAAGACAAGTGATTGACCTGAAAGATCTGGCCATGAAAACATCTGAGTTGAAAGCGCATGAGCTAGATCTGCTTTGCGCGCTAAATCATGACCGAACTTAATTGGATCCATAACCCAACTCTTTCATATAAGCGATGGCAAATTCTGGTGCATAACGCCATTTAGGTAAGAATTTATCCGCATACTTTAATTCCCGTGCTTCAAGATCGAGCATGAGGGAATGTAGCGAAGCGATATCAAAGGAATCACCACCAAAATACTTATTGGTGAAAAGTGATTTAGCTTTGATAATCCACTCTTTTATCTTTACTGGATCTGCGCCATATTTAAGTGCAACCGCTCCAACATGGAAAAACGATGCAGACATGCTGGCCACATCTCGCAATACATCAGTTGTTTGGGCATCAGCGGCAAGTGGATCTCCTTCAAAATCAATTACCCAGAGTTGATCACTCTCTGATGTTTTCAAAATCTGTCCCACATGAAAATCACCATGGATTAATCCTTCTAGACAGCGGTGCATTTCAGCAGTGAGAACTGCCAAGTTTTCAACCCACTCACCTAAATCATTCTCTTTGGCTTTTTCTACACACCAAGACCAGCCATCGGTTGTGCCAGCTATGAACTTATTTGCACTAGCAATTAACTTGTCTCCCCAATAGATGTTTCCTAACAATTCCGGGAGGTAAGCAAAGTTGTTATCTTTCAGAACATTTTCTTTATGCGCACCTATTGAGTTCTGCACTGTTAGCTGCCATTTAACAATGATTGATTCATCCAAAACCACGGACTCATTACTTTGATCGACGGAGATAAATCTTTCGTGAGAATAGGCAACTACGGGAATTGTTGAGCGCAGACCATCTGGAATTGCATTACTCAGAAGTCGCGCCGTTACGGCATCTTTAGATTCGGCACGACGTAAGAGTTTGTTTTTTACATCTTTAACATATGGTGCGATGAAATTCTTGTTTCCAGATTCAAAGATCAATATTCCGGCATGATCAGAGATAGAAAAATCCACCGAAACATCTGAGCAGGATTTAATATGGTCACCACGAGATGCTGGCAGCAGTTGCTGACACTGCGCCTTTGAAAGATGCATACTTATTTAGATTTGTGAGCGAGTGCAACTTTTTCAATGAGGGCAGATGCCACGCCGAGTCCATCACGGCTTTGAATCTGCGCAGAGTTTTCGCGCATCTTCTTAGCAAGTGCTTCATCATTTAATAGTGATTCCAGCGCTTTGTGCATTTGTTCATCAGTGAATGCATATGTGGCAAGGCGAACACCAAAACCGAGTTCGTGCATACGTTGCGCATTGTCGTACTGATCCCAAAAGAGCGGTAACAAGATCATTGGCTTTCCGTAGTGCATAGCTTCAGTCGTTGTGTTGTTTCCACCGTGGGTGATGACTAAATCAACCTGCGGAATGATGTTGATCTGTGGCAAGAATTGAGATCCAACCATATTCGAGGCTAATTTAATCTGATCATGCTGTGGTCCCATGCTTACGATAAATCGGTGCTTGGTTTTGCCCAAAACCTCTGTGAGGCGATTCATTAATCCAACATCGGCAGAACCCAATGAGCCAAGAGAAAGATAAATTAATTTTGAATCTGCGGGACGGTTAGCAACTTCTGCCGGAATATCGTATTTTCCATCTGTTTCTCGCACGCTTGAATCAATTCGAGTCCACGTTGAATTAAGTGGACGATCTTTGACGTAGTCAGCGACCTCAGGAAAGACATACATGTTTGCATCTTTTGATTCGTGAATAAATTCAAGTTCGGGCAATGCTGGTGCGCCTTGTTCTTGAACCCACGCATTAAAGGCAGACCACATTTCGTAATGTGTTTTCTTATACTCGGCTCGAAACGCATCCCAATTACTTGAGTCATTTGCTGCATAACCTGAAAATGTTGGAGCAACTTTTGAACCCTTAACTTCCAGTGGATTGCAGGAAACAATACGCACAAATGGTTTGCCTGCAGTCATCAGTGCTGGAAATGCAACAACATTATCTTCCACAATGACATCTGGATTTACGCGCTTAATAATTTCGCGTAACTGTGGCTCGCAATACATGGCACCATCAATAAGTGCTTGCCATGTTGGTTTAACAAAAGTTTCTAGTTGTTCAATAGTTGGTTTGCGAAATTCTGGTGAAGTATCGCGAATGTAATCTGTCCAAAACTGACCAGGATCAGCATCAGAATCTGCCGGTGCTGGAGGAGCTAAATTAACCAAATCTTCTTCAAATCCAAGAGCTTTTAATTTGCCTTCCCATGAAGCTTCGGCAGCAAAGACGACACGGTGTCCAGCCTTTAGAAGTCGGTACCCGATACCTATGCACTGATTGGTTGGGCCATATGCTGACTCGGGCATGAAAAGGACGGTTAATTTTTGCGAACTCATGGGCTAATCCAACAACACGGCGCCACCGTTGTAAACCACGCCTATTTTTTGGCGAGAAACTCTAGAAAAATGCCCCTTTTTTCTCTAGGGTTAAGAATAATTCGTGCGCCCAATGCGGGCGTATTTCTTGAGAGGAACTTCATGAGAATTTCACGCACAGCAGTAGCTGCAACGGCAATTGCCGGCCTCTTGCTCGGACTATCTGCTTGTAGCAGTTCAGATTCTGGTGCAACCAAACTTGATCCAAACGCTGATCTCAGTTTGCAAACTTTGACTGTGAGCAACTGGGCTGCTTATTACCCAGAGGATCTTGCTGCAAAGTTTGAAGAAAAATTTGGAACCAAGGTAACTATTACTAATCACGCAACCAACGAAGAAATCATGGCCAAGTTAACAGCTGGTGGAGATTCTGGAATTGATGTTGCCTTCGTTTCCGGTCAATTTGCCCAAGCACTTGCTGCTCAAGGCTTGATTGAAAATTTAGATAAGTCACTCATTCCTAATGAATCAAACCTCGTTCCAGAAGCCGCACAACTTTCATATGACATGGGCAATAAGTATTCAATGCCATACTCATGGGGAACAACAGGTATTTGCTACCGCGCAGATTTAATGAAGGGCAACGAACCAACAAGTTGGAACGATTTGTTGATGCCAAAGCCACAGTACAAAGGCAAGGTAACAATGCTTGCAACTGAGCGTTGGTTGATGCTTCCAGCACAAAAGTCACTCGGATTCTCAGTTAATACTCAAGACGAAGCTGAGATGGGCCAAGTTAAAGACCTGCTTGTTAAAGCAAAGTCAAACCTTCTTGCCTACGATGACACAACATTTTACGAGCGCCTAGTCTCTGGTGAAGCCGTAATGGTTGAAGCATGGGACGGTTGGTGCAACTATGGAATTGCGAAGAATAAGAACATTAAATTCGTAGTTCCAAAGGAAGGTTCAGATCTCTGGGCTGACACGATGGTCGTGTTAAAAACTTCAAAGAATAAAGAAGCTGCACATGCATTCATTAACCACATCCTTGATAAGGACGTTCACTCATGGGTGATCGACAATATTCTTTACAAGGTGCCAAATGTTCCTGCAATGGAAAAGTCATTGCCAGCACTAGTTGGAGATTTCCCAAATATGGGAATCACTCCAGCCGAATTGCTTAAGGGCGAGGGCATCGTGGACCTCGGAAAGGCATCTGCGCTTTACACACGCATCGCCACCGAAGTAACGGCCAAGTAATTAGTAGCACCTACTAAATGGCTCTAGCGGTTAAGTCAGAAGAGCGCGACGCAATCAAGCGTCGCGCTCTTCTTTCTCGCGCCGTCTTTTTAGTTCCAGGACTCACTTATATAACCGCTTTTATGTTAATCCCATTGGGATTCATCTTCGCCTATACATTCTTATCTCGCGGAACTTATGGCGGGATTGAATTTATATTTACTCTTGAAAATTACACGCGTGCACTTGATTCGCTTTACATCGGAGTGTTGGTTAAGTCTGTCCTAATTGCAGCAGCAGCGACCATCTTGGCTTTTGTGATTGGCTTTCCAGTTGCCTATGCGATTACAAAGTTGCCGACGAATCGTCAGAACATCATGTTGGTGCTTATTGTTCTTCCATTCTGGACAAATTTTCTTATTCGTACCTATGCATGGATTGTCCTTCTTAATACTCAAGGCTTTCTCAATAAAGGCTTAATCAATATGGGCGTTATCAGTCAACCATTGGAACTCTTGTACAAACCAGGAGCAATCGTTTTAGGTTTGCTCTATGCATATATCCCTCTGATGATTTTGCCGATTTACTCGGCGCTCGTTCGAATTGATCCTTCAATGAAAGAAGCTGCAATTAATCTGGGTGCCACTCCTGCTCAAGCCTTTAGACAAGTCACTCTGCCCTTGGCGCTGCCGGGGGTGCTAGTCGGTGCAATATTTGTATTTGTTCCTAGTGTTGGAAACTTTATTGTCCCAGAGTTATTGGGTGGCGGAAAAACCATCATGGTGGGTAATTTAATTAGAGATCAATTCTTGAAAGCACGCGACTGGCCATTTGGCTCTGTTCTTGCGCTCTCTATGGTCATCATGTTGCTTGTGCTTTTCTTTATTCAAGCCCGTGTAAATCGTCGAGTACTGGGAGATTCTCGTGCCTAACAGACTCGGGTGGTTACGCATTCCGCTCTATGGGGTACTTGTGTTTTTGTATTTACCTATTTCGGTCTTGATATTTATGTCCTTTAACAAATCTGATGCACCTTTTACCTGGACTGGATTTAGCACAAAGTGGTATTCAGTCCTAATTAGTAGTCCAAATATTATGGAAGGCTTCAAAAACACATTAATCGTTGCGATTGTGACAACAATAATTTCGCTAGTTCTTGGAACACTTCTCGCGATAGGCTTAGCTCGATATCAAAAATCTTCATCTCTTGAAGCAGTTGCGCTAACACCGGCAATTTTTCCTGACTTAGCACTAGCAATCGGACTACTCGCACTCTTTACTTCCTTGCATCTGACTTTGGGATTGCACTCAGTGATTATTAGCCACGCACTCTTTTGTATGGCCTTTGTTACTGCAATTGTTCGTGGTCGTTTGGCCCAAATTGATTCATCCCTTGAAGAAGCTGCGCAGGATTTGGGAGATACAGCGGTTGGTACATTTTTTAGAATTACTCTGCCAAGTATCAAACCAGCATTGATTGCTGGGGGATTGTTAGCTTTCACACTCTCACTCGATGAGTTTGTGATTGCTTTCTTTACAAATGGTCCAAGCTCTCCAACTCTGCCAATTGTTATTTATTCAATGGTTCGCTTTGGCGTTTCCCCTGAAATTAACGCACTAGCCACCGTTGTTTTGCTAATTAGCGCTTTGATTGTCACAATCGCTCAACGAAACGTAAAGGTGCAGGATCAACTATGACTTCATTTCTAAATATCGCGGGCGTTTCAAAGCGATACGGTGATGTTCAGGCGCTTAATAACGTTTCAATTGAGATTCGTGAAAATGAATTCTTCGCACTCCTTGGGCCATCCGGTTGCGGCAAGACCACTCTGCTAAGAGCCCTTGCTGGCCTCGAATCCCTTGATTCAGGAGTTGTCACACTTGCTAATGAAGATTTGCTATCTGTTCCTGCTAACAAGCGACCAGTGAATTTGATGTTTCAGTCTTATGCACTCTTTCCGCACCTGAACGTATATGACAACGTTGCCTACGGTCTGCGCCGAGAGAAGTTGGACAGCACAGAAATCGATCAACGCGTGCATGATGTTTTGAAGACGGTTGGGTTGCTGGATCAGAAAGATCGTCGACCTTCACAATTATCTGGTGGACAAAAGCAGCGCGTGGCACTTGCCCGTGCAATCGTTAAACGTCCAAAGATTTTGTTACTAGATGAGCCTTTGTCAGCCCTTGATAAGAAAGTTCGTTCAGAAATGCAGCTCGAACTCAAGCGCTTACAACACGAGGCAGGAATTACTTTCATCATCGTGACTCACGACCAAGAAGAAGCAATGTCTATTGCTAATCGCATTGCTTTGATGGATAAAGGCGAAGTCGTTCAGGTTGCAACACCAGTTGAGATGTACAGCGCGCCAAAGACAAAATTTGTTGCAGACTTTATTGGTACAAGTAATTTATTCGCTGGCACACTCGGCAGTGGCAACATATCTGTTGCGGGCAAGAATCTTCCAATTCCTTCTACTCAACTCGCATCTGGTTCAAGGGCAGTTCTTTTACTTCGCCCGGAGGACATATCCCTTAGCGCAACAGGAGAGATAACAGGAACGCTTGTCAGCTCCAATTTTTATGGTGGATCTAGTCTGTTATTTGTGGATTGTGGATTTGAGCAATTAGTAAAGGTTTCTTGCGCGCTCAATCAGGTTCCATCAGTTGGTTCAACTTGTCACTTGTCATGGAGCGCTGCTGATTCTATTTTGTTAGCAGATGCGTAAAAGATGACATTGCATAGCGCATACATCAACGGTGAATACGTCACTGGTAAAGGTTCGCCAATTAGATTAGTTAATCCTGCAAAACCCTCGGATACTTTTGAATACACAGCAGCCACAACTACTGATTTAGAAAACGCAATAACTGGCGCAAAGGCTGCCTATAAGCAATGGTCACAGATGACTCCGGCGCAACGAAGCGCTGCGCTTCTAAAATTTGCCGATGCAATAGATGCAGATAGCACAAAACTGACAGATCTAGAAGTACGTGAAAGCGGTAAACCAGTCGCTGTATTTCGAGATGGAGAATTACCTTTTGCAATTGATAACCTCAAGTATTTTGCAGCAGCCGCAAGATCTCTAGATGGAACAGGTGCTGGGGTTTTATCTGAAGGTTACACATCAATGTTGATTAAACGTCCAATCGGAATCGTTGGATCGATAGCACCATGGAACTTTCCATTGATTATGGCAATCTGGAAATTTGGACCAGCCCTTGCTGCAGGTAACGCTGTCATTCTTAAACCAGCACCATCAACGCCAAGTACCGCATTGCGAATGGCAGAACTCGCAGTGCAATCTGGATTGCCCAAGGGATTGCTCAATGTTTTATCTGGCGATGATGATCTCGGTAAAGCATTGGTCGCACATAAAGATATTGCGATGATTTCAGTAACTGGTGCAACTACAACGGGCCAAGCGATCATGGCTGAAGCATCAAAGACCACAAAGCGATTACACCTCGAACTCGGTGGTAAAGCACCCGCAATTGTCTTTGAAGATGCTGATATCAAAGCAATGGCACACGCACTTTCTATGGGATCTACGTATAACACTGGGCAGGATTGCACAGCAGCTACTCGTATCTATGTTCATAAATCTCAATTTGATGCAGCAGTGAAAGAATTAGCTTCGGTTATGTCATCCATTAAATATGGAGACCCACAAGATCCCACCAGTGATATCGGTCCACTAATTAGCGAAGAACATCGCACGCGTGTTCATTCATTTGTTGAAAATGCAAAGGCAGCAGGTGCCACTATTCACACAGGCGGATTTATCCCTGATACAGAAGGTTTTTATTACCCACCAACCTTGATAACGGATGCAAAGCAAAATAGCGATGCGGTTCAAAAAGAAATCTTTGGACCGGTTGTAGTTGTTCTGCCATTTAATACAGAAGAAGAAGCAATCGCACTGGCAAATGATTGCGCATACGGTCTGGCTTCATCAGTTTGGACCACCGATGTTGCACGCGCAATGCGCGTTACTCACCAACTAGAAGTTGGCGTTACTTGGATTAATGATCATCTGCCAATTGCATCTGAGGCTCCACATGGTGGAGTAAAGGGCAGTGGTTTTGGAAAAGATATGAGCGCTGAATCAGTTGCTGAATACTCAGTTACTCGTCACATCATGATTAAGCACGCACAAACAGAGGCAAAAGATTCTTTCAGACCAGCTTAATTCTTAGGCGCTTCTATCTCTAACTTAGCAACTCGTGCAGATTCAATTGAGGCAAGAGTAGGGGGCTTTGGTTCATCTTCTGCCAACTCTTTGAGCTGAGTACGCACACTCTTTAGAACCACGTCGACGCCTTCTTCGGCGCAGTTAATTGCTTGGGCTAAGAAGCGGTTGAATTCGCGACCTTGTCGTGGACCAAAGAGAATTCCGGAAGTTTTCTGGCGGTTGCTGACGTGAAAGATGTAATCAGATTCATCAGCAGTTGTTGATGCGCCATTCCACTTTGCAAATGCCCACTCTTTTGTATTCATCTGTCCGTTAAATAACAGACGCTCTGTCGTCAGCAGCACTTGTCCAACTTCTTTATATGCCTGCACTTCTTCTCCAGGAACAAATGTTCCGCGCTGTGCACCGACTCGATAACGAATGCCACCAACTAAAGGAATGCTAAATCCTTGTGAAGATCCCTGATAGCGGCCAGGTGTTCTGCCAGTTTCGTGGAATTGTCCTTGGCCTTGCCACAAAATGATTTCGCCATCTTTTTGCACGGTGTTATTTGGAACAGAGTCTTCGCCCTTAACTGCTAATTCAAATGCTGCTTCGATATCTTTAAAGATTTCAACATCTCTTTGCCAGTCGGCGTATTCAAGCTGGTACTGCTTGGTGGCACTCTTGAGTGCTCTCTTCGCTTTGAAATCTGACCAGAAACCCATGCCGTTAGTTTGGCATAGCCCACCGACAGGTACTAGTAATCAGCAAGTTAACTCCATAAACTTTCATGCATGTCAGATGAGAAAGCACTCGGACTAGATGAGGCGTACTCCGTAAAGACGCCAGAAGATAACCGTCGCCTGTATGCCAAATGGGCTGCCACGTATGAATCCTCCTTTGTTGATGCCAAGCAATATCGATATCCAAAAGCGATCTCTGAAGTATTTAACGAACACGTGCCAACTGATGCGGATGAAGTCGCACGAGTAGTAGATATTGGTTGCGGCACTGGACTTACT
Organism: Actinomycetes bacterium; assembly: GCA_014190015.1. Lineage (GTDB taxonomy): Bacteria > Actinomycetota > Actinomycetes > Nanopelagicales > Nanopelagicaceae > Planktophila. The sequence continues at coordinate 16,957 of BJFT01000003.1, read as the reverse complement.
GGAATGTATTTATCGCGGCTGCGTTCTCACTTAGCAATCGATGGCTTAGATATTTCACCTGAGATGTTGGCAGAGGCACGGCAGAAAAAGCGCTTAGATGAATCAGCTGTTTATACAAACCTCAATGAATGCGATCTAACTCAACCAGTTGTAAACAACTTCGAACCATATGACGCATTGATTTGTTCTGGAACATTTACACATGGTCACCTAGGACCAGATGCACTCAAGAATGTTTTGGCACTCGTGCGCCCAGCAGGTTGGATTGTTATTGGCGTGAACAATGAGCACTTTGAGGGCAAAGATTTCCAAGGCGAACTTGATTCCTTGGCAGATGACAAGAGAATTACATCGCCAGAGATATTGCGCATCGATGTCTATGAAAAAGGCAGTCCTCACTTCGGTGACCAAGCGCGCGTGATCCTGGCTCAAATAATATAAAAACTGGCCGGTAGCCCCTAGATATTGCACCGCCAAGTGGATAGTGTCTGCTTAAAGGTTTAAATCATCTAGACGAGAATCGGAGGTCTGTGCCAAAAGAATGCCTACTGGTTACGTTTGGGAAGAAATTTACGGTTGGCATAACACAGGCAACTCCGCAGGAGCACACCCTGCCGGTTTAAATGCACAGCCTTATGAGCACTTTGAAAGTGCAGCATCAAAAGTTCGATTAGCAAGTGCCATTGAAGTTTCAGGTTTAAGTAAAAACTTAACAAGAATACGTGCGTATCAAGCTAGCGTTGAAGAAATTTTGTTAGTACACCCAAAAGAATATATAGATCGAATAAAACGAGATAGTGCCACACCGGTTGGTGGAGATGCAGGTGATGGGCTTAGTCCATTTGGCACAGGTTCATATGAGATTGCACTGTGGGCTGCAGGTGGTGCGATTGCTGCAACCAAAGCAGTTGTGCAAGGAGATGTAACCAATTCTTATGCATTAATTCGACCACCAGGACATCATGCACGCGTTGAAACTGGAATGGGTTTTTGTATTTTTGCTAACGCAGCAATCGCTATTAGATACGCACAAAAGCACTTAGGCGTGAAAAAGGTTGCTGTGCTCGATTGGGATGTTCATCACGGAAACGGAACGCAATCCATTTTCTATGATGATCCAAATGTTCTAACAATTTCTATGCACCAAGATGGCTTATTCCCCCCTGATAGCGGACACGTCGCCGAACAAGGTGAAGGCGCCGGTAGTGGTTATGCGATAAATATTCCGCTTCCAGCAGGTAGCGGCAACGGAGCTTATGCGCGAGCACTCGAAGAGATTGCATTTCCTGCAATAGAAAAATTCAAGCCGGAATTAATCGTGGTCTGTTGCGGATTTGATGCAGCAATGACAGATCCACTGGGGCGAATGATTGTGACTGCTACGGGGTATCGCGAAATGACAAAGGCGCTAAAGAAGGTTGCGGAGAGTGTCTGCGGTGGAAAAATTGTGATGACACACGAAGGTGGATATTCACCAACATATGTTCCTTTCTGCGGACTTGCAGTTATTGAAACTCTGGCCGGCGTAGAAACGCAGATGAAAGATGAGCTGGCAGAGTTCTGGGATGTATTGCCGGATCAGAAGCTCCATGATTGGCAAGAGAGTTCCATTCAAAGAATTAAATCTCAGCTCGAATTTTTGTCTACCAAGGTAGGGAGCTAATCTTCTATGAGTCCTACGATGATTCGGGGAATCTTTGACGTACTAAGTCTTTCGTCAGTCTTGATTCTTTTGGTAATTGGAATGGCAATCATTGTGGGCATGATGAAGGTATTTAACATGTGCCAAGGTGAACTGGTTCTGCTCGGCGCCGTTACTGCTTTTCTATGTGGAAAGTATTTGGGCAATCTTTGGATTGGATTATTGCTCGCTCCAATCGTCGTTGGTTTATTTGGATTATTGCTTGAACGAACCATTATTCATCGTTTTTATGTCAATCCTCAGGGTGCATTGCTCGCCACCTTTGCAATTGGTTTGGTTATGCGCGAATCTCTTCGCACAAGAATGTCTACCCAATCATCTCCAGTTGATGCGCCAATTCAATCTTCAATCACCATCGGTGGTGCAAGTCTTCCAATCTGGCGAATTGTCATCATGTTTGTGACCTTACTGCTTGCACTCGCAATCGGATTTGTTTTAATTAAAACTAATCTTGGAATGAAAGTAAGAGCAACACTGGATAATCCTGATTTGGTCTCTGTTTCTGGAATATCAACAAAGTGGATGTATGCGGGAACATACGCTTTTGGATCAGCTCTGTCAGGCTTTGCTGGAGCAATGATTGTTCCGCTGCAAACTTTGTATCCAAATTTGGGATACGACAACTTAATCTTGATGTTCATTGCAGTGATGATTGGTGGACTTGGTCAATTTGCTGGCCCACTGGCAGGAGCTGCATTGATAGCTGTACCTGGTGCGATTTTGGGGCAATTCATCAGTCCAGTTACAGGACAAATTTTGGTCGTTTTCTTGGCAATTATTTTTATGCGGTTTCGTCCAGTTGGAATTTTCCAAGGGGGGCGATAGCAAAACGGTGAATGCAAAACATGTAAAGAAGCAAGTCCTGTTCACAGTAGCAACCAAAATAAGGAGAGAAATGAATAAGAATCTATTCAAGAAGGGAAGCACTCGTCGAATCACTGCGATTGTGGCATCAGCTGTCGCATTACTTAGTGGATTGACTTTTGCGCCCGCACAAGCTGCACCAACTGTAAAAGTTGGCGTGCTAACAGATATGACAGGTGCTTTCGGTATTGTTGGCAAATCCAACAAGGCAGTCGCCGAATTCACCATTAATGAAATCAACAAGAGCGGCGGCGTACTTGGCCGTAAGCTTGAAATGGTTTTGGTTGATAGCGCAACAGATGCTGCAGTTGCAACACGTGTTGCTAGCCGTTTGGTTAATCAAGACAAAGTTGCCGTAGTTGTTGGTGGCGTTGCAAGCTTTACTCGCGTTGCAATTCGCGACGTAATTGCTAAGCGCGGAAAGACCATCTACATCTGGCCAGCATCATATGAAGGCAACGAGTGCAGCAATAACGTGTGGAATACAGGATCTGCACCAAACCAGCAGGTTGACCCAACTGTTAAGTACCTTCTTTCACAAGGTAAGAAGACTTTCTACTTAGCAGGTAGCGACTATCTATATCCACGCAACATTCTTTCTCGCGTGCGCCAAGTTGTTCTTGCTGGTGGCGGATCAATTGTTGGTGAAGAGTACGTTCCACTTGATATGACAGATCCATCAAACCTTGTTAGCAAGGTTCTTGCTTCAAAGGCAGATGCACTATTTGAAGTTGTAGTTCTTCCAGGAACAGGACCATTTATTAAGGGTGTTGTAGATGGAGGCTTCAAGGGAACTATCGCTGGAACTCTCTTCGATGAGGGAATCAACCCAATCATCGGAAAGCAAGCTGAAGGATTGATCGGCGTTCAGGATTTCTATCTACCTGTAACAGATCCATTCACTAAGGCAACAGTTGCACGTTTTAATAAGCAACATCCAGAAGCTGCAGGTTTATTCTCTGCAACATTTAATGCTCCTGCTTGGTATCGCAGTATTTACCTATGGAAAGCAGCGGTCGAAAAGGCTAAGTCCTTCGATACTGCAAAGGTAAATAAGGCAATGGACTCAGTTTCGCTGAAGAATTCAATCGGTGGACCTGTTTCATTCGCACCAGGTACAAAGCACCTCAACTTGCCTATGTACCTAGGAAAATCTAATGCCGATGGCTCAAACACAATCATTAAGAGCCTAGGAAAGATTGCGCCATACGAGTGCGCAAAGAAGCAGTAAGGAAAAAATAAAATAACAAAAAACAGACTAAGGATCGGTATCGCAATACTTCTTGCGATACCGGTCCTTAGTCCTGTTCTTTTAATGGCAGGAAATGATTATCTAACTCAGATAGTTACCCGAATACTTATTTATGGAATTCTTGTGCTCAGCGTTGAATTGTGCTGGGGACAGACTGGAATTTTTACCTTTGGACAAGCGGCTCTGTTCGGTCTAGGTGGCTACGTCGTTGGGCTGATCACCACAAAATCTACATTAACTGATATAGGTATTTTGCTATTGATTGCAATCGTGGTCGGCGCAGTAACGGGTTTGATAATCGGTATCTTCTTGTTCTCAGGTAAACGAGTTGGCGAACTCTATGTTGCACTCGTAACCCTTGCTATCTCATATATTTGTGAGCGCCTAGCCAACAGTTGGACTGTTTTGGGTTCAGGAAATGGAATTCCGGGTATTCCGTACCCAACTATATTTGGTAAGGAAATTGGATCTGCAACAGGTCTTTTCTTCTTAGCATTTGTTGTCTTTGCAATTGCACTGATTCTGAGCATTATCATCGTAAATTCTCAATTTGGTCTAACAATGAACGCCGTTCGAGACGATGAAGAACGTGCAGAGTTTTTTGGTTACCAACGTTCAATAGTCCAGATTGCAGTCTTTGTATTTGCAGCAGCACTTGCTGCATCAGGTGGAGCACTCTTTGCTGTTTCTGAAGGTTTTGTTTCGCCATCAATGAGTGGTTTGGCTCTGTCTACAACAACAGTCTTGTGGGTTGTACTTGGTGGTCGTGGCACTTTATTTGGACCTCTTATCGCACTCACCTTTCTTGAGGCTGTAAACATAAAAATGCAAGAAGCGCTACCAAGTTTGTGGCCAATTCTCGTTGGTCTGCTCTTATTAATTACAATGATTTTTCTCCCTAAAGGTCTTACATCAATGCCAGCGAAGATTCGTGAGTCTCGCAGAAAAACGGCGAGCTCATGAAACTTCTAGAGATCTCATCGGTTACGAAAAAATTTGGTTCACTCGTCGCAGTTGATAATGCTTCAATGTTCATCAATCAAAACGAAATTGTGGGCTTAATTGGACCAAACGGATCTGGAAAATCTACTCTTCTTCACACAATTTGTGGCCGCACCTTTGCTACCGAAGGCGCAATACTTTTACAAGGCTCTGAAATAACAAATAAAACCCCACAAAATAGAGCCAAAGCAGGGATGGCAATTAAATTTCAGTTAGCACGTATCTATTTAGAAAAAACAGTTCGCGAGAACATCCTCTTATCCTTGCAAGCAAAAGAGTCTATTTTTAGACAATTGCGAAGTGCTTCACTCAAAGCTTTCGAAGTAAAGATCAATGAAATTGCAAGAGAATTTCAACTTGAAGAATATTTGGATGAACCAGCCAAATCTCTTTCGCATGGTCAACAGCAATGGTTAGAAATTGCCATGGCCATGGCTGTAGACCCAATACTTTTGTTACTTGATGAACCAACCGCCGGTATGAGTCCTAAAGAGCGAGCCGATACCGCGCTGCTGATTAAAAAGGCTTCCAAGAAGTGCGGAGTTCTAATCGTTGAGCATGATTTAGATTTTATTAAGGAACTCTGCAACAGAATTTCAGTTTTGCATCACGGAAACATTGTGGCCACGGGAACACCAGCGGAAATTGAAAATGATCCAAAGGTGAAGGAGGTGTATCTCACCCGTGTCTAATAATTATTTAGAGATCAAGAATCTAGAAGGCGGATATCAAGCTAGCCAAGTTTTATTTGATCTCACATTTGAGATTCCAAAGACTGGCGTAACCGCAATTGTTGGTCGAAATGGCGCCGGTAAATCGACACTTCTTCAAACTATCATGGGGTTCAATAAATCTACTTCCGGCTCGGTTACATTTGACGGTAACGACCTCACCAATAAATCTACATACGCTAGAACACGATTAGGGATTGGATATGTTCCTCAAGATCGTCCCGTGTTTTCTGATCTCTCTGTGCGCGAGAACTTGTTAATTGGCGCATCTCGTTTACCAAAGAAAGAACGGACAAATCTCACCCCCGTTCTAGATATTTTTCCAAAGTTAGCTAATCGCCTTGATCAGAAGGCGGGCACCATGAGTGGTGGCGAGCGAAAGATGGTTGGCATCGCCCGCGCGCTAATCGGAAAGCCAAACCTATTGATCATGGACGAACCAACTGAAGGTGTTTGGCATGGCGTTGTCGATGAAATTCAGCAACGTTTAATGGAATACGCAAAGAGCAATTCAATTCTGATTGTTGAGCAAAATCTAGATTTCACCATAGGAATGGCAACGCAAATCCTTTTGCTTGAGCGCGGTGTTATCTCCCAGCGCGTCAGCGCTTCAGATAAAGGTGAGATTGCAACCCTTCGCAAGCGCCTAACTCTCTAGAAACTCTTTGTCGGTGACTGCCTGTAACTTTGGGGCATGTTCGAATTCATAGCGATATTTCTAATTGTTTACCTGTTTCTAAACCGCAAGAAGCGTAAGAAGAAACCACGCGGCTTAGATGCCGAACTCAAAGAGTTGGTTGAAAACTCAACAGATCCCACAGGTATCGGCTTAGACATCAAGCGCTTTCTGTTATCGGTAATCGATGATGACAAGAATGATCGTGAGAAATTTAGCGATGCAAAGATTGCAGAAGCTCAAAGAATTCTTGATCGCGCCGGTCCTGCCGCCTTTTATTGGATCACAGAGATTGCTGCGCAGTTAACACTTTTGGCCGCAGCTCAGATAAATGGAATTCCAACTAATGTCGATGCAGAACTCAAGGGGAGTGCAACACCGGAAGATATTGTCAGAATCGTTGTGCGCCCTTAACGAAGGCTCGCAGCAACCTTTTTCGCTATTGCGCGTGCATCTACCGCGCACTTATCGGCTGCCTTAATTGGCAAGACGAGATTGCCTATTGCATAAATAGATGTGCCAGGTATTTGAGCATCTGCACTAACAACAGGTGATTTATAAGTTGAATCGATAGCAAAACCACCGCGGCGTACTAGTTCGTTATCTGGAATCCAGTTGCCTGTGAAAACAATGGTGTCACACGCTATAACGCTTTCAACACCGCTTCGACGAATACGAACTCCGGTGACTCTTTTATCACCGAGTACTTCAACGATCTCTGTTTTGGTCATCAACTTAAATCGATACCAAAGGCCAAGTGCAAAGCGGACAATCCCAACGGTTTCATGCTTTTTCTTTTCGGTCAGCATTGCAACAGTTTTCACACCTGCGTGCTTAAGTGTCATAACCGCAGAGAATGAAACGTGTTCGGCGCCAACGATGACGGCGCGTGAGCCTATAGCTAAATCTTCTAAATACGTTGCTTGTTGCAATGATCCTGTTGTGTAGATACCGGCGGGGCGTTTGCCTGGCACTGCGCGAGCAGCACGTGCGCGCTCACGTGCACCTGTTGCCAAAATTATTGCGCGTGCACTAATTGTTTCTAGACCAGCAGGGGATGTCACCTGCACAGAGTTCTTCTCACCAAAGTGCGTTGCAGTACTCAAAGTTGAAACCACAACACCTGCAGAGAGTGCGCCATCGACATATTTCTTCGCGTACTTTGGACCCGATAAGAATTGTTTGAAATCGCGCAGACCATAACCTGGGTGAAAAGAGTGGCGCGGAACGCCGCCAGCAACTCTTTCGCGTTCAAGGACCCGAACAGTATTAACACCAGATTTTTTCAATTCAATTGCAGCAGCTAGACCAGCTGGTCCGCCGCCGATTACAAGTACATCTACCTGTGAAGTTTTCATTTCTTCTCAAGTAACTTTCTTAATTCGCTATGGCAATAAAATCCTTGGCAGCGACCAAGACCTGCGCGTGTACGTCTGCCTAATCCACCGAGAGTTGTAGGTGGCAAAGGTGATTCAAGTGCATCAAGTACTTCTTGTCTCGTTGCACGTTCGCAGTGACAGATGATCTCGCCATAGCCACTCTTATCTGCAATCGCTTTCTCATCTTGGTATGGACGAGTAAATGCTTCACCCAAATTAGGCATTGTGATTGCCGGCAGCGCTCTTTCTGCGCCCAGTGATAATCCTGAATTAACTAGCAACTCTTTCACGTGTTCGGCAATCGCCATTGATGCTGTGAGCCCAGTAGATCTAATTCCGCCAACAGTTATGTATTTGTTCTCGTGGAGGCGAATCTGAAAATCTGAGTGTTCAGTGGATGCGCGAAGACCGGCGTAAATTGCTGTGATCTCTTCATCTAATAACTCTGGTGCAATCTTGCTTCCCTTTTCGCGCAAGAACTTCATTCCATCTTCACTTGATCCTGAATCAGTTTTGTCTTCGAGGTTTTGTGCAGTTGGCCCAAGCATGATGTTTCCGAAGACTGTGGGGGAGACCAGTACGCCTTTACCCATAGAAGATGGCACAGGCAAAATAATGTGAGAGATCAATGTGCGAGATAGCTTGTCAAAGACCATTAGTTCGCCGCGACGTGGAATAACTGTAAAGTCTTTTACTCCAAAGACGCCATCTATCTCATCGCTATATAAACCAGCAGCATTGATTACGTGGTGCGCTTCTACATCCCCATTAGTTGTGTGCAACGTGTTGTGCGCACCGATGGTTACGCCAATCACTGCTGTACCTAAAAGTATGTCAGCACCATTTAGTTTGGCTTGTGTAGCAAAGGCAACAATTGGCGTCCATGGATCAATAATCCATTCACCAGGAACATAGAGCGCACCAAGTGCACCAGGGCCCAAGTGTGGTTCGCGTGCGTACACATCGGCTGCGCTAATGATTACCGAATCTTTGTATCCATTTTCGACTGCTTTTGCTTGTAACTTTGCAAGATTGTCATGTTCTTCCTGGCTCCAGGCAACAAGGAGCGCACCGAGTTCTTCTATAGCGATTCCTGTTTCGCGCGCATAGTCGCGCAGCAAGTGATAGCCACGAGCAACAAGTTTGGATTCAAGTGAACCCGGCACCATGTCAAAGCCTGTGTGCAAAATTGCGGTGTTTGCTTTAGATGTTCCATCGCCAACATCTGAGTGCGCATCAAGAACGGCAATAGAAATATTGTGCTTTGATAATTCGCGCGCAATAGCTGTGCCAACAACACCAGCACCAATGATTGCTACGTCATAAATCTTCTTACTCATGCGCAGATTCCATTGCATTTGCAGGCAGCGTGCGCCACTTTGTTAGATAACTCTGCGCGCGATCGGCGCTCCATATCGGTGAATAACGCTCGGATGGTTTCCATGCCGACGCGAAATCGCCAAGATTAAGTTCGCTATGTGTTGCCATTGCCGCAAGGTTAGCAACTCCCATCGCAGTTGCATCTGGATGCGGATAAACCTCAATGTTTACTTGGGCAAGATCTGCCTGCATCTGCATCAATGTGTGTGATTGTGTCAATCCGCCATCTACGCGAAGTTCCTTAACAGCAACACCATCTGCTGCGATCGCTCCCAACAGATCAGCGACTTGGGCTGCAATTCCATCGACCATTGCACGTGCAATCTCACCTTTGCCATGGCTCAGAGTTAATCCTGCGATGCTCGCAGTTGCATGTGGTTTCCATAGCGGTGCGCCGTAACCTGCAAATCCAGGTGCTGCCATTACTCCACGCGCATCCGGCAATGAATCAATTGCTTCAGCCGATGCTAATAAATCATTATCGACTAACCACTGGACAGCAGTTGCTGCTGTAAATACTTGTCCATCTAAGTAGTAGGCAGATTCACCGCGGATATTCCACGCAAGAGAAGTCGCTAATCCATGTGCTGAAATCTTCGGCGCAGCGCCAATATTTGTAAGCAAAAATGCACCAGTGCCGTATGTGCACTTTGCCTGACCCGGTGCAAAACAATTCTCAGCCAATAAGGCAGCAGGTTGATCCACCATTGCGCCAGCTAAAACAACACCACGGAGTTCTTCGACATCTGGATGACAGATTTCACCGATTACAACATCGTTATTGATGAGCTCAGGCAAATCAGCAATATTTAAACCCCAGATATCCGCTAACTCTGTGCTCCAAGAGCGAGTATGTAAATCAAATAGCAGTGTTCGCGAAGCAGTTGAAACATCCGTAACAAACTTGCCAGTTAATCGAGCGATAATCCACGTATCAGTTGTTGTGATGACCCCAGTTGATACACGTTCGCGCAACCACACCATCTTTGGTGCAACGAAATATGGATCTAGTGCTAAACCACTTTTAGCCAAGATTAAATCTGAGTGAGATCTACGTTCGTCGCATAAGGATGCTGAGCGAGAGTCCTGCCAGATGATTACCTGAGATAAAGGTTCTCCATTTGATTTATCCCACGCGAGAATTGATTCGCCTTGATTTGCCAATCCAACAGCAGTGATTTTCTCTGTGCTTCCAGCAAGTGCTTGTTTGACTGCTTTAACAATTGATTGCCATAAATCCTCGGCAGCGCATTCACTCACACCAGGTGCGCCGTGTTGTAAATCTAGATGGGCATAACCACGGCTGAGTACTTCACCAGAATCACCAATTACAAGTGCCTTAGTGCCGGATGTGCCTTGATCAATTGCCACAATGGCCATGGCAGATTCTAACTTCCTTCGATTGGCTGACCTAATATGCGCATGGCTTTTTGATAATCCTTATCGAAGACCATTAATTGCACGCCATCATATGTATCTGTCACCGTTGCTTTAATCTTAAAATCTAAGAGCATCTCCTGCGCACGTGCCACATCTATTTTCATCTGCGCTGCATCGATTGGTTTTAGCAATCCGTATTGATCTTTCTTACCTGCAGCAATTGGCAGAACAGTCATCTTTGGATTAGATGAGAACGCCCACTTAAGAATTATCACGAAGATGATTGAAGCAACGATTGCACCAATGAACTGCTGCAACGGATCGTTGTAACGGAAAAAGCCCATGGCTAAGAGTAACTTCACCCTTGCTTTCTGCACCTCTAACGTTGAAAATAAACCCATGCGTAAAGTGATTGCAGTGGCACTGGCGGCGGTATTAGTCACTGGCACATTCGCAACCTTCGCTAATGCTGCAGCCCCTAAAGCAGGTGCGAAATGCCCAAAGTTAAACCAATCCCAAATAGCCAATGGCAGCAAATACGTTTGCTTTAAGTCAGGCAAAAAACTTGTATGGAAGAGCGTCGGACTTGTTCAACCAAAACCCAGCACGAAAGTAATTGATTTCAGCAAAACTTATTCAACGGATGATGGTTACTTCGCATCTTTTACTGATCCGTGCCAAATGGACCCAAACATTCCTGGCGAGTTAGCTGACTTACAAAACTATTATTATCGAGTAAATCGTTGTGCGGGCCAATTACAACTAGGTAAGTACTTACTCGGTTCAAAACGGCCAACAACTTCCATAGACGCCCCTTCTAAGTTTGCAAACTTCGAACCGTGCAAATTAGTCACTCCTCAGAGTTCGCGCAGCAATCTGGGGTACACAACTTCTGAGCCGGGACGAAATCAGTATGAAGCTTTGCTGAAACATCCATCACCAAATACCGTTATTCAGCTCATTCCTGTTTATGCAAGCGATACTGCTCAACCAACTAAATCGCCTGCTTCCGATTACAAACTTTACTTAGATTTCTTTCGCAATTGGATTCAATATTCAAGTGATTTTGGTTCAAATGTAAAGGTTCAGATTCCAGATTCATATATAAAAATGAATTCATCTATTGGCACATATGGGCTTCAACATCCCGTGAATTGGACCACGCCATCTCACGTGAAATTTAATCAAGATTTGGTTGCAAACGTAGATCCTTATATTGATTTCAAAGGCGCAAATTTGGCAGTAGTTGTTGCTCCGCCCGGAACGGAAGCCTACGTCTTGTCTCAAGCAGCGATTGGACCTTTAAATACTCAAGAGGGTCGCGTTACAAATGTCATGACCGAATACGCAGCTTTTGCAACAAACCCACAGAACAGTCCTTACTCGCTTCTTGGCCATCCATTTTGGTGGGTTCACGAAATCATGCACGCAGGAATTGGTTTCGATGATCATTATGGTGATACGAAAAAAGATCTCACGACCGAATACGGAATGGGTCATTTGACGATGATGACTCCATGGGGTGGCGATTTAACAACGTGGGAAAAATTAAAACTTGGCTTTATGCGCGAGTCACAATTTCAATGTAAATCTGACGCTGCGAGCTCAACGCATTGGATTGCACCATCAACTGTTCAAACTCAGGAGAGTAAAGCTGTTGTAATTTCAATATCTTCTACGAAAGTGGTTGTCATCGAAAGTCTGCGTCCAGGAGGATTGTTCTATAAGCATCCAGTGCAATCACAAGGTGTTATCGCTTATGAAATCGACCTTACGCAAGATATGCATGGAATGGGAATGAAGTTATCACTACCAATCGGTCGCAAGGTAGAGAGCAACAATATTTTCATGGCCTCTGCACCACTAAAGCAAGGCGAGAGCACGCTAAATAATGGCTACAAAATTACAGTCGTTGAATCAGGCACGTTCGGTGACGTTATAAAAGTTGAGAAGCAGTAGAGTTCAGGCATGGTTAAAAAAATAGAAGAACCAAAGTCATTTGATTGGAAATCGCTCTATCTCTATGCGGTCTCCCTCATCACGTTGCTAATTTGCTTGTTCGCCGTCATCAGCATGATTCGAAGTGGCGTTGACGTGGCTTTTCCTGATTACGGATACATGGATCCTTACGCCCAAACCAATGGCGTTAAAGTCGATCAAGAGTTAGTTAAACAGGCCAACATTGATCAAAACCGCCGCAATGCCGCCAAGAACATCGTTGGCTCTGCTGCGACCCTGCTTGTCACTGCGCCTTTGTATCTCTACCACTGGCGTTTAGTACGCAAGTAATTTCTAGGGCTTTATTCGAAGTCTCCACCACGACCTGTAATGCGTGGTTGTTTCTTTGAAGGACGCTCGTAGCGCGCGATTAAAAGCACGAGCGCTACGGCGTACACAGCAAATATAGCTAAACCGATCTTCATTTAAGCTCCGAGTACAGCCCATACAACTAGAGCAATCATTGCTAAATCAAATAAAACGATCGTGATTGCAGATAGAGATAGCAATTCGCGAGATCCACTGATTTTTGCAGCAAGTGCTGATGGCTTTGCGACTTTACGTAGATCATAGATAAGTGCTTCACCTTCGCGTACTGCTGCATATTGACTAATTGTCGCAAGCATTCCGGTGACTGCAGCAACTCCGATTGTTAAAAACTTTGCAGAGTCTGGCGCCCCTGAAAACTTATCAAATACCGCTAGAACAAATACTCCGATCAGAACCATGGCGGGTGCAATCTGAGATTGAATAATCTGTGAACGTAATTGGTTCCACTGCTTGATAAGTGCTAACTCATCCATGTTTGACTCAATTCTCTTGTTTGGGCAACTTGCCTGACCATAAGAGTATGTCAGGCTCAGGCTCAGAGCGAGTTGAAAGGCCTCAATTTTCCACCAACAGCCATCGCTGCGCCGATAAGAACTAAATTCTTTACGATGTATTGCCCTTCAAGAGTTAGATCAAAAGGAAAAGTTGTAAAGCAGACTTCTGGCAGAAGTATCAAAGGCAAAAAGGTTCCTGGCATCTGAAGAGCGAGTAAGAACAAACCCGCACGTATGAGAGCTGGAATAAGAAGGCATAATCCGATTGCCATCTCCCAAACACCTAAAACTGGGATGAAAATATTGGGGTCAAACCAATAAATTGTCTTTGTAATCAGATCATTTGCCGGACTTTCGGCAAAGACCTTAAGTGCGCCAAACCAGATAAAAATTATGCCAAGAGAGATGCGCAGTGCTTGCATGCTTAATCTATTGAGCAGGTTTATCAAATGCACATCAATTTTCTTGATGGAATGAAGTTTGTTTAACATTGATTTCTCCGATGTCTTAGACAAATCATAAACCGACAATTGATTAAATGTAAGTTAGACTTTTTTATGAAATTGAGTAGATTGGCTCACAAATGTCCAAGATTTTGGTTTTCTACGATGGACAGTGCGAACTATGCAAAAACTCAATTCACTGGGTTGGTAAGAAATTAGATTTTGATGCGTTGGATTATCACGTTGCAGATATCGACAAGTTTGGTTTAACTCTCGAACAGTGCTCACAAGAAGTGATTGTGATTGATCAAAATCAGCAATACGCCGGAGCTGATGCTGCCGCCTTTCTCCTAGCCAAACGCGGTAATACCAACCTGGCGAGAATAGTGAGATCTCTAGGTCCGATTTCACGCTTCACCTACCGTTGGATAGCAGGGCACAGGCGTTCGATTCCTGTGAAGTTTCTGTCATATCTATTGAGACGTTGAGTTGGCATCGCGCCTGAGTCGACTCTGAGATAACTTAAATCCATGCGCCATCCAAAAATCCTGCTCGCCTTAATCCCGTTGCTCTGCGTTGTCATCGCTCCAGCGAATGCGCATCAACCTGTTGTGCTTCTAAATTCAGATACAACTGCAGCCAACGGTCCACTTTTGGTTGATGGAACTATTTCGTTTGCAGTTCGTGCAGCATTTACCAAGGCGGGCCAGAAGAAAGCTTTCCGTGCAGGATTTAAAGCCGGTGATCCCGTGGAAGTTCAGCTCTTGATTATGGATAAGAGACCTGAGAATAGATTAAAGAATTCTCAAATACCTAGCTTGACTATTACTTCTCCTTCAGGCAAGAGCACAACACTTAAAATCACAGAACGCACGAAGTTCCTCGAAACATTTACTTCGACAAATTATTTCTATCTTGCTCGTTACAGCGCGCCCGCTGAAGAAGGTATCTATAGCTTCACGGTGACTTCTCGTGCCAAAGCGGCAGTGACAATTGGAGTCGGATATCAAGAAATTCCTGGCGAAGTCATTCGTGGCGCAGCGCCAACACCAACAGTCACACCATCTCCAAGTGCATCAGCAACTCCTGCTGGTTACACAATGGAACAAGTTAAAGCTAATAACACAGCAACAAAGTGTTGGAGTGCTATTGATGGAAAGGTCTATGACCTGACCAATTGGATTTCATCTCACCCTGGTGGAGCAGGAGCAATCACTTCACTCTGTGGAACTGATGGAACTGCATCATTTAAAGGTCAGCATGGTGGATCTGGTCAACCGGCGAGCCGTTTAGCAGGATACTTACTTGGTCCTCTTGCTAAGTAAAAAAGTATGAAAAAAGGTAATCATGCAAATTAACATCGATAAAAAAACCGGCGCATTTCTAGCGATTATCGCTGCGCTTGTATTAGTTATTGCATTCTTTTCATTTGGATCTGGACGTGGCGGTCACGATGGTAAACATGACATGGGAATGCATGGCGGAGATAAGAAAAAATCTTCAATGAATGGAAGCGATCAGATGTTTTTGCAGATGATGATTCCACATCACGAGCAGGCGATCGAAATGGCAGACCTAGCACTGGCTAAATCTAAAAATTCAGAAGTATTAAAACTTGCACAACAGATTAAAGATGCACAATCTGCAGAAATAGTTTCGATGAAATCATGGCTACAAGACGCTGGAGCGTCAGAAGATATGGGCCACGAAATGGATCACGGCATGGGTGGCATGATGACCGCCGAAGAATTGGCATCACTGAAATCTGCAACTGGTAAAGAATTTGATAGGCAATTTCTTACATCGATGATCGCACACCACGAAGGTGCGTTGCATATGGTCATGATGATTAAAGATTCAGAAGATTCCAACCTTCGCACTTTGTACAAGAACATTGTTAAGACACAGAGCGATGAAATCGAATGGATGAAGAGGGTCCTCTAAGAGACTAGTAGTAGCATGCGATTGTGCGCGTAGATACTCAGATTCTCAAAGTCCTCGAGAATGAATCTGTCGAGATTCTGCGCGAAACCGCCGCTTCATTTCGCAAGCCAGTGTTGATGTATTCAATTGGTAAAGACTCTTCCGTTCTATTGCACTTAGCAAAGAAAGCTTTTTATCCCGCTCCGATGCCATTTCAACTTCTGCATGTAGACACAACGTGGAAGTTCAAAGAGATGATCAGCTTTAGAGACAAAGTTGTTGCCGAAAACTCTCTGTCCTTGATTGCGCACACAAATAAAGAAGGCGCCGATGCAGGAGTAAATCCTTTTACTATTGGAATTTCTGAGTACACGCGCATCATGAAAACAGTTGCTCTACGACAAGCACTCGATCATCACGAAGTTGATGCAGCAATCGGTGGCTCACGACGTGATGAAGAAAAGTCTCGCGCCAAGGAGCGAATCTTTAGTGTGCGAGATGAAGGACATCGTTGGAATCCTCGAAATCAGCGTCCAGAGATGTGGCATACATATAACACGCGACTGGCACCTGGTCAGACGATGCGCGTTTTTCCATTATCTGATTGGACCGAATTAGATATTTGGCGCTACATCGAACAAGAGAAGATAGAAGTTAACCCTCTTTATTTTGCTAAAGAGCGACCAATTGTTAAACGTGGCACCCAATTAATCATGGTCGATGATGACCGATATCCACTTAATCCTGGCGAAGTACCCCAGATGATGCAGGTTCGCTTTAGAACTCTTGGTTGTTACCCACTGACTGCAGCGGTTGAATCAACTGCAACAACGATTGAAGAGATTGTTCAAGAGGTATTCGATGTGAAACTGAGCGAACGAGCAACTCGATTAATCGATGGTGAAAACGAAGACTCCATGGAGAAGAAAAAAACTGAGGGGTATTTTTAAATGCAAACCTCAGTTCTTCGATTACTCACCTGCGGCAGCGTTGATAATGGAAAGAGCACGTTAATCGGCAGACTCTTAGTTGAAACAGATAGCGTGCCTCACGACACGGTGGGCGCAGCGCGCCACGTGCGCAGAGCTGGTTCAACAATTGCAGCAGGTGAAATCGACTTTAGTTTGCTCACAGATGGGCTAGAAGCAGAGCGCGAACAAGGCATCACAATCGATGTTGCATATCGTTCGATGTCATTACTAGATGGCAGGCGTTTAATTATCTCTGATGCCCCAGGTCATGAGCAGTACACACGCAATATGGCAGTCGCCGCATCTCGCGCAGATATTGCAATTGTTTTAGTTGATGCGACAAAGGGCGTTCGCACACAAACGCTGCGTCACTTGATGATCTGTAATCTCATGAGAGTTTCTCGAGTAATCGTTGCTATTAATAAATTAGAT
>BJFT01000002.1 GCA_014190015.1 Actinomycetes bacterium | reverse complement strand
GACGATTAGGAGTGCGTTCGCCTTCAAAGTAAGGCAAGAGTGAAAGTCCGTGTGCACCAGGATCTGTTGTCAGAGCAAGTTGTCCAACTTCATCATGTGAAATTCCAAGAATGCGAGTTGCTGCATCAAGAATACGTGCAGCGTTGAGTGTGCAGACAAGTGGCAAGAATTGTCCCGACGCATCTGCAAAACCGGCGACCTGACCACTTGCATCATGTGTCGGTGTTGTGGAGACAGCGAATGCTGTTCCACTTGTACCGAGAGAAACAATTACATCGCCAGGTTCTGCTTGAATTCCAAGGGCTGCTCCAGCGTTGTCGCCAGCGCCACCTGCAATAGGAATACCAGTTGACGTTGTTCCGCCAAATTCTCCTGGTTTAACTATTCGTGGCAACAGATATTCACCATCATGGCGTAGCGCTAATTTGAGAATATCTTCGCGGTAGGCAGATGTTGAAGGATCAAAATATCCGGTGCCGGATGCATCACTTGCATCAGTGAATAGTTTTTCGAAATCTTTTCCACCTTGCAATTGCCACGACAACCAATCGTGTGGCAGCGCTACTGCTGCAACTTTTTTAGCATTTTCTGGCTCACTATCTGCCATCCAGCGAAGTTTCGATGCTGTAAATGATGCAACTAGAACAGAGCCAACTTTGCGTGCAGTCTCGGTGTCGCCACCTAATTCATGATTGAGATCTTTTGCAGCTTGCGCAGAACGTGTGTCATTCCACAGCAGTGCATCGCGAATTACATTGCCTTCTGCGTCCAGTGCAACCATTCCGTGTTGCTGACCCGCAATAGAAATTGCAGAAACATCATCTAATCCACCAGCATCTTTAATTGCGCCATCGAGAGCTTCTTTCCAGATGCGAGGGTTAATTTCAGTGCCATCAGTGTGTGCGCCACGTCCCTGGCGAATTAGAGCGCCGGTATTGGCATCTCGAATAACGACTTTCACTGATTGGGTAGATGAATCTACGCCTGCAACTAATTTCGAGTTGGACATGGGTGAAGGGTAGACTGCGCATGTCAGCGTTGACCAATCCACGGTTATTTTTCCTATTTTTTTAGAGGAGTTTTTTTAGATGCGCATCGGTGTACTAACAGGTGGCGGAGACTGTCCAGGACTTAACGCTGTTATCCGTGCAGTTGTTCGTAAAGGTGTAAAGGAATACGGTCACGAGTTTGTTGGTTTCCGTGACGGATGGAAGGGACCTCTTGAAGGTCTCACGATGCCGCTTAATTTAGACACAACTCGTGGAATTCTTCCTCGTGGTGGAACAATTCTTGGATCATCACGTACCAACCCATTTAAAATTGAAAATGGCGTTGCGAAAATCAAAGAGAATTTATCAAAGATGGGTATTGATGCCCTCATTGCAATCGGTGGCGAAGACACACTTGGTGTTGCAACAAAGTTAGATGCACTCGGCGTAAAAGTCATCGGTGTCCCAAAGACAATTGATAATGATTTGAACAACACTGATTACACATTTGGTTTTGATACATCTGTAAATATTGCCGTAGAAGCAATCGATCGCCTACATACAACAGCAGAATCACATCACCGCACTCTCATTGTTGAAGTAATGGGTCGCCATGCGGGTTGGATTGCACTGCACTCAGGCCTTGCAGGTGGAGCAACTTGTATTTTGATTCCTGAGATTCCATTCTCAGTAGACAAGGTGTGCGAATGGGTTGAATCTCGTTACAAGTCTCACTTTGCACCCATTATTGTTATTGCCGAAGGTGCTATTCCACAAGAAGGTGACATGATTACAAAGGATCAAACACTCGATGCATTTGGTCACGTAAAGCTTTCAGGAATTGGCGATTGGCTCGCACAGCAAATCGAAGCAAAGACTGGCAAAGAGGCACGCACATCTGTACTTGGCCACATTCAACGTGGTGGAACTCCAACCGCTTTTGATCGCGTTCTTGCTACTCGTTTTGGATTGCACGCAATTACTGCAGCCCACGAAGGTGACTGGGGCAAGATGGTTGCACTTCACGGTACAAATATCGCTCGAGTCCCGCTTGCAACGGCGACAGAGAAACTAAAAACAGTTGATCCTGCGCTCTACAAGGAAGCTGAGATCTTCTTCGGATAATTCGCCTGCGCGAATACCCCAAGGTTCTCTACCCTTATACCTATGACTTCAATCGACTCACTCTTCACACCTGGACTTGTTGCGGCTCAACAACCGCAATGGCCAGGTGGAAATGATGGCGCTGCAATTAAATCAGCAGTGCAAGAGTTGAAATCTTTTCCACCACTAGTTTTCGCTGGTGAATGCGATGATCTCAAAGCACGAATAGCACTTGCTGCTGAAGGAAAAGCATTCTGGTTACAGGGTGGAGATTGCGCAGAAACTTTTGCTGCAGCAACTGCAGATTCAATTCGAAATCGTATTAAAACTATTTTGCAGATGGCAGCAGTACTTCAGTACTACTCATCACTTCCAGTTGTAAAAGTTGGACGAATGGCTGGGCAGTTTGCAAAGCCACGTTCAAATGATATTGAAACGCGTGGGGATGTAACTCTTCCTGCATACCGTGGAGATGCTGTTAATGATCTCGAATTTACAGAAAGCGCCCGCACTCCAGATCCGCAGCGTTTAGTTCGTGTGTACAACACATCTGCATCAACTCTTAATCTTGTTCGAGCATTTACGCAAGGTGGTTTTGCGGATCTGCGTCGCGTGCACGAATGGAATAAAGGATTTATCCGCGACTCATCCGTTGGCGATCGTTACGAAGAGATGGCTAAAGAAATCGGCCGTGCACTTGATTTCATGAAATCTGCTGGCGTAGACCCAGAAGCATTTAAATCTGTTGATTTCTTCTCAAGCCATGAAGCTCTGATTTTGGAATATGAAAAGGCGCTAACTCGAATCGATTCTCGAACTGGCAATCCATACGACGTATCGGCGCACTTTGTGTGGATCGGTGAACGTACACGCCAACTAGATGGCGCACATATTGATTTTGCATCAAAGATTAAGAATCCTATAGGCGTAAAACTTGGGCCTAAGACAACAGTTGATGATGCACTTACTTTGATTGATCGCTTAGATCCAGATCGCGAACCAGGTCGACTTACATTTATTACTCGCATGGGCGCTTCAAAGATTCGCGAAGCGTTACCAGCACTTGTCGATGGTGTTACAAAATCTGGCGCAAAGGTCTTATGGGTCTGTGATCCAATGCATGGAAATACTTACGAAGCACCATCTGGTTACAAGACTCGCAAGTTCGATGATGTCATGGATGAAGTAAAGGGATTCTTTGAAGTACATAAATCACTCGGCACGCATCCTGGCGGAATTCATATTGAGTTAACTGGTGATGACGTAACTGAGTGTGTTGGTGGCGGCGAGCAGATTTCTGAATCTGATTTATCCTCTCGCTATGAAAGCGCGTGCGATCCACGTCTGAATCACTCTCAATCACTTGAATTAGCATTTTTAGTTGCTGAGATGTTGCGCGACCGCTAATTTAGCGTTGTGCCACTCTTTCTTACTTCGCACAAAACACCAGTTGGAACCCTCAATCTAATTGCGCGAGAAGATGTTCTACTCGCAGCAAATCTCTCTACGATAAGCGCCGCTAAAGCATCTCTTGATGAAGATGATCGAACCCATGGGTTCAAAGAAGTTAAGAGCATTCCTGTGATTTCAGATCTCATTAACGATTATTTCGACGGCGACCTCAGCGCACTTGATGCCATCAAAGTAAGACAACCTGGTGCACCATTTTCTCAAGCTGCGTGGAAGGCTATGCGAAGAGTTAAAGCAGGCAAAACTATGTCATACGCAGATTTAGCCGATCGTGCTGGGTCGCCATCGGCTGTTCGTGCAGCAGGAAGTGCATGTGCCAAAAATGCGATTGTTCTAGTTGTTCCGTGCCACAGAATTGTTAAAACTGGGGGAGCACTCGGTAATTACGCTTATGGTTTAAATAAAAAAGAGTGGTTACTACGCTTTGAGGCAGCGTTTTAAGATTTCAATAGATTCATCGGTTTGCGCGTCATCGAAATCTAAGTGAGTTACAAGGCGTGCATACTTTGGACCAAGAGCGCTGATCCACAAACCATTTTCTTTACATTTGGCAGCAAAATCCGCCGCGCTAAAAGCGAAGTTCGCAAGATCTAATCCAACGATGTTTGTTTCAACAGTTGCTGGATCAATAAGAGATGAATCAATAGCAGCAAGGGCTAGTGCAATTTTCTTCGCTCGTGCGTGATCTTCAGCCAAACGATTGATGTTGTTATCGAGGGCGTAGTGACCCGCCGCGGCAAGAATTCCTATTTGACGCATTCCGCCGCCGTATCGCTTACGCCATACACGTGTGCGCGCAATCATCTCTTTGCTTCCAAGAACAAGTGAACCTACAGGAGCACCTAATCCTTTTGATAAACAGACGCTGATTGTGTCGAAGTATTTTCCGTACTCTGAAAATGCGACTCCACTTGCTACGTGTGCATTCCAAATGCGCGCACCATCTAAGTGAAGAGCGACGCCAATTTCATCTGCACCTTTTTTAAGGGCTGCGATTTCAGAAATGGGCTGCACTGTTCCGCCACCAAAATTATGAGTATTCTCTACCGCAATTGCAGTTGTGGATACTAGGTACGGCCCAGAGTTTGGACGAGCAATTTCTAACGCATCGACTGCTTTAAGTAATCCATTTTTTGCTGGCCATGTGCGAGTGGTAATTCCAGAGAAAACGGCTGCAGCGCCAAGTTCTGCGCGAACGATATGAGAATTCGTTTCAGCTATTAGCTCTTCACCTGGACCAACGAGTGAACGAATCGCTAATTGATTTGCAAGTGAACCTGTGGGAGAAAATAGAGCGGCTTCCTTGCCAAAGAGGGCTGCAACTCGCTCTTCGAGAGAGTTAACAGTTGGGTCATCGCCGTATACGTCATCTCCAACAGGGGCTGATGCAATTGCATCGCGCATCGCTTGTGAAGGTTTAGTAACAGTATCTGATCGAAGGTCAATTGCCATGACTTATTTTCTCATGATTCCTTGATGACAATTACATACATAGCAATGACCACGAGGATTCCACCGATGGCAGTTTGAAGGGTGAGACTTTCGCCGCCAAATAAAATGGCAAATATCGCTGCAAAGACAACTTCCATTGTAAGAATAACGGCGACTTTCGTTGTGCTCATGTGAGCTTGGGACCATGTTTGAACCATGAAAGCAATCGCTGTACATACAACAGCTGTAAAAATCACTGTTGCCCACACACCCCAATCAGGTGGAGGTGAATATCCGCCTTCTGCAACCGATGCAAGTCCGCTAAGAAGTGCACACATTGCTAGTTGAATAACCGTCATTGCATAAGCATCACGACCAGCACTCCACTTGCCGAGTGAAATGATGTGCGCTCCAAAACAAAATGCACTGCCTAGAACGAGTAATTCTCCGAAACCAATAGACCAACCGTGCAATGAGAGCAGAGCCAGACCAATTGTTGCAACGACTACGCAGCCCCAAGTAAGCAGAGTAATTCGTGCCTTGAGAACCACTGCTGCAATGAGCGGAGTAAAGACAACGTATAGGCCAGTTATGAAACCCGTAATCGCGGCGCCAGTTCGTTCTAGACCAAGTGTTTGCAAAATGTATCCAATACCGAGAAATGCCCCGGCAAATGCTGATCGAGTTACAAGATCTTTGTTAAAGAGTTTAAATACTTGTGGTCGAAGCAATAGCATCACAACGACAGCTAGAGCAAAGCGACTAAAGAGAAAGTTATTGACGCTCTGCCTTGCAATTGAATCTTTCATAATTACGAAAGCCCAACCCCACGAGGCTGAAACGAGCAGTAGTGCCCAAGGAGCTAATCTGATTCTTGTTGCGTGCTGTGTACTCATCCGCGCAATTTCTTAAGCAGAGTTACTTCTGGACCGTGTTTTTCTTCCAATCCCGGTGTTTCAAGAATCAGTGGAGCATTGGCCACGGCCGGGTGTGCCAACAACTCTTTGAAAGGATCGATTCCAATATGACCATCGCCAAGATTTTGATGACGATCTTTCAGTGCACCGCATACATCCATTGAATCATTTGCGTGCACTAATTGGAATCGCTCAATACCGGCAATTTCAATCAATAGATCAATAGTTGCGGTCATGCCACCCTTTACTGAGATGTCATGACCGGCAGCAAAGACATGGCATGTATCTAGACAAATGCCAACGCGTGGGTGATATTCGAGCGCCTTTAAATAGTTTTCCAAGTCTTCAAGTTTTTTAACAAGTGATTGACCCTGTCCTGCTGTTGGTTCTAGGAGCAAGTACGGCGAATCGTCATTGAGTTTATTGAGAATTGGCATCATGCCCTCGTGAATCTGTTTCCATGCTTGCTTCACGTTATCTTCTTTCACCGCTGAGCCTGTATGAATAACTGATCCCAATGCACCGATATCTGTTGCTCGCTTGAGTGCATACTGCGTTGCAGCCAAAGAGTTTTTATATGTGTCTTCAGTGGGTGAACCTAAGTTAATGAGAAATGGAGCGTGAACGTAGGTTTCTAAATCTAATTCGGCAGCTTTTTCTTTGAACTCATTATCTGCGGCAATATTCGCATCTGGCATCGACCATTGACGTGGGTTCGATGCGAAAACTTGAATTGCTTCGGCGCCAATCGTTCGCGCATATTCAATAGAACGCTTTGCCATTCCACCTGTAGTTGGTGTGTGGGCTCCGATACGCGGTTTCTTGACTGGTGATTTCTTGACTGGGGCTGGCATCGACCTAGCCTACTGTGATGGTAACAACGGTGCCACGTAGCACCTTCGCGCCTATCTTTGGAGATACATTCGTCACGTACTTAACGGTTTTCTTTCCAATACTTCGAACCTTGACTTTAAGTCCTAGATCTTTCAGGGTTGCCATGGCTTTGCTTGTTTCAATCGAATAAACATTTGGAATAAAGACGAATTTAGAACCTCGTGAAACAACCAGCGTAATTGTCGAACCTTTGGGCGCACTCACGACGCCAGATGGTGTTTGAGAAACTACTGCGCCAGCTGCAATCGTTTCACTATAGGCAAATGAACTTTCTACGTTAAAGCCGGCTTCCGTTAATTCATTTTGTGCCTGATCTGCGCTTTGTCCAACGTAGGTTGTTAATGCAATTTCTTCGATGCCCTTGCTCACAAGAATCGTTACCGGTGTATCACGCTTAACCTTTTGTCCATTTGATGGATTGGTCGATATCACTAATCCCTTAGGAATAGTCGAGTTGAATTCTTCTATGATGCCCGCTGATTTCAGTGGTTGATTCGTCAATAACTTAACTGCTGCTTCTGGAGTTAATCCAGTAAGTACAGGGATAACGTATCTCTCTTGTCCTTTAGAGATAACTAACTTAACGCTTCCACCAGCATCAATTTTGTCACCACCGCTTGGATTAGATTCCAAGATTTTTCCAGCAGGGATTTCTTCATCAAAGCGATTTTCAATAACTTCAGAGCGAAGACCAAGTGGAGTCAGCGCTGCACTAGCTTCTTCGATACTTGCTCCTACAACTGAAGGAACAACAATTCGCGAACCTGGACCAACTAGTACGTACCATCCGCCAATACCGAGAGCGACTGCGAGCATCGCAGCAATAATTCGATTACGTCGAACCCGTTTGCTTACCCGACGCTTTGTGCCGGCGGTCATCTCACGAATTGGTTTTTCTTGAGTGACTTCTTTTACTGGCTCTGGTTTTGATTTCTTCTTTGACCGTGATGGCTTTTCAGAAATTTTCTGCATTGGAATATCTAATTCAAGGCTGAGTTGATTTCTCTTTGGATCAATTGAGCGTGCGATATCTTGAATCCCAGAGAGAAATACTCCTGCATCGCGCGGACGTTCATCCGGATTCGTACTTGTAGCCGAATAGATGAGGTCATCTAGTTCCTTAGGAATATCAGATCTGTGCTGACTTACACGCGGTACCCGATTGTTTACATGCATGTAAGCAATTTGAATGGGGCTATCACCAGAGAATGGTTTTTCTCCTACAAGTAATTCGTAGGCAAGAATTCCAGTTGAGTACACATCACTACGTGAATCAGATATTCCACGTTGAACTTGCTCGGGCGAGAGATATGAAACGCTTCCGAGTACAACGCTTGATTCTGCAGTCAGAGTGCTGCCTATGAGAGCGCCATGTGCCAACCCAAAATCTGCAATTTTGATACGGCCATCATTGGAGATCAGGATGTTTTCAGGTTTTATATCTCTATGAATAATTCCTAATTTGTGCGCAGCAGCAAGGGCTCCAAGAATTGCAGTTAAGTACTGCAATGTTTGGGCGACGCCGAACTTTCCAGATTCTTCTAGATAGTCGCGAAGTGTGTGACCTTCAACCATTTCCATGACAATGAAAACTGCTGGCACGCCATTGGTGTTCCAGCCTTGATCTTGAACAGAGACTGCATTGGGATGTGTGAGTGCGGCGGCTGCTTTTGCTTCACGAATAAAGCGATTAACGAATGCCTCATCTTGTGCAAGATGTGGGTGCATGATTTTTACTGCAACTTTTCTATCTAAGCGGGTATCAATGGCCGAGTAAATGCTCGCCATTCCACCTTGAGCTATTTGGGAGATGAGTTGGTAGCGCCCATCAATGAGTTCACCAGATAGATCAGACACGTAGAAATCTTAGATAAAAGCCCTTAGATAGATGCATCTGGCGCGCCCAATTTATTGCGCAGTGATTATGAAATCCGCATTTTCTCTGGCTCCTGATTGTGCGAAATGCTCACTTTGAATAATCTGCCACGCCTTCATCTGCGTAGCGATGTGATGGCCATCTCGTTCAAGTACCCGCTGCACGCCGAATTCGGGATCGATTTCCATCCAAATTGTGATTGCTTTATTGGAGCGAATGATTTCTTGTGCGCTGCCAACACCTTCGATAATCAGAATTTCTCTTGGCTTGATTTCTCTGGCAATGCCATAGGAAGAAGTAGCCCAATCATAAATTGGTATAGATATTGATTCTTTTTTGGCATGCGCTTGTGCAATTCGCTCTAGATCACCAGTTAATTTTTCACCAAGAGCTTTTTCCCAGCCATCATAAATATCATCTAGGCCAAGTAGATTCACTTCACGTTTTGTACTAAAGTAAAGATACAAATCTTTAGCCAGGGTGCTTTTACCGCTTCCGGCTGGGCCATCAATTGCTATGAGATGTGGCCCAGCTAAAGCGATTAAATCAGTGAGCGCTTCGGTGAGATTCATACCAACGCTTCCAGCCGATTACAGCAATAACCGTGAACGCTGCATACAAAACAGAAGTAAACCAATACCCCAATATGGCGTATTGAACGGTTGCAAGTAAATCAATTGCAAACCAGAGTGGCCACGCTTCGTATTTTTCGTAGACCATGATTGCTTGCGCAAAAAAACTACCAAGAAAAATAATTGCATCCGACCACGTTGCAGCAGCACCTGCGCTTTGTAAAAGGGGAGTCAGTGCGAGGAATGAAATCACTAACCCAACTGCCCAATACAAGCGGTGTTTAGTAGATAACGCTGACGGAGCGGCGCCTTTTGGTCCCCAGCCAAACCAACCCCAAATAGCTGCTGCAATGAAGACAATTTGTAGTGCGGCGCTTGCGAATAAATCTGCTTGATAAAAAAAGATCGCATAGAGAGAACTACTCAGTGCCCACCATGGCCATGTAATTCTCTTTGCTGTTACACCGAGTCCGACACCAATAAAGGATGTGAGTGCTGCGATGAATTCAAGAATTGATACGTCATAGTCCCACGCAGTAAATAAAATTGTAGACATAATTGCAATCCCTTCCGCGTCCGCATTACCGGACGGGTCAAGCGGTCGATCTGAATTTCAGACCCTCTCAGCCACAGTGGCTCCCGCGTTGCTAACTATAGGAGAAAAGTATTTATCTGGCAGCAATAGCGCGGATAAACGCCGGAAGCGCAACCTTTAACCTGCGGGCCGTTGAAGTTTTAGCGCGCTTGTTAAAGACGTCGTAACCAATTTTTTCTACTTCATCAACAATTCCACAGTACAAAGTGCTGGCGGCCATGATGCATGGACGGCTGGAAGCTTCTAGTAATTGGATTCCTGGTTCTGCTTGACGTTGTAGTTCGCGAACTCTTTCTATTTGAAACTTAAGTGCTGCAGTTATCTCTGGAGTCAGCTTTTTTGCGCGGAGCATTTCTTCTGTTACGCCAAATTGTGCGAGCTCATCTAGTGGGAGATAGATACGGCCACGATCTAAATCTTCGCCAACGTCTCGAATGAAATTTGCTAATTGAAATGCAATTCCTAGCTTCTTTGCAGGTTCATATGCTGCATCAGAAAGCGGCCCTAAAATTGGAACCATCTGCAGGCCAATAACTGCAGCGGAGCCGTATACGTACTCCATCAGATCTTCATAAGTTTTATAAGTACCAACGGTTAAATCCATAGTCATAGAGTGCAAGAAATCCACAAAGTGTTGCTGTGGAATGTTAAATCTGCGCACGGTATCTATCAGAGCAGCGCCAACATGATCGGTGCTTACTCCAGTTGAAATTGATTCCAGAACTGAGTCGCCCCAACTTTTAAGGTGCGCAGCTTTTTCTTTATCACTGAGTGTGGAAGAGAGATCATCAACAATCTCATCCGCATATCGCGCAAAACCGTACAGAGCATGAACAAAGGGACGTTTATGTGCGGGCAACAAAAGTGTTGCCAGATAGTAAGTTTTTCCGTGCAAAGAATTAAGGCGCTTGCACTCTTCATAGGAAGCGCGCAGGACTGGATCCTTTATTCCAGCAGCATCTAACTCATTCATTTACTTAACAGGTCCAACGATTCTCTCTGCAGCTAGTCGTCCTGAAATCAAAACCATAGGAACTCCAACTCCAGGTTGTGTTCCGGATCCTGTAAAGACAATGTTTTCAAATCCACTTGCCATGTTGCGCGGTCTAAATGGGCCTGTTTGGAAGAAAGTATGTGCACTTGCAAATGGTGCACCGCGCTCCATTCCTTGAGCTTGCCAATCAAGGGGAGTGGTCATTACTTCAGTTTCAATTCCATCAGAGAAACCTGTGTAACCGCGATCTTCTAAAGTTTTAATCATGTGATCTCGATATGGACCTGCTTGTTTCTTCCAATCAATATCAGCATCTAAATTCGGCGTTGGGAACAAGACGTAGTACGACTCTTTGCCTGCTGGTGCTAGAGATGGGTCATCTTTCGTCGGAATTGTTACGAGCACACTTGGATCGCTCATGAGTGTTTTCTTCTTAATTAACTCATCAAATACGCCATCCCATGAATCACCGAAGTGAATATTGTGATGAGCAACGTGATCGTATTTCTTAGAAGAACCTACGAGCAGAGTCACACATGATGGGGAATAACGAAGGCGCTTGACCGACAAAGGAGTTTTTCCAAGAAGATCACGCCACGCCACAGGTAAATCAGGGTTTAGAACCAGAGCATCACACTCGATTCGTTGCCCAGTACTAGTTATAACTGCCTTGGCGCGACCGTTAGAAGTTTCGATTTTTTCAGCGCTCGTGTTGTACATAAATTCGACACCATGTTTTTGCGCCGCTGCAGCAAGTGCACGTGGAACTGCGTGCATTCCACCTTTAGGAAAGAAGACACCGTTAACAGAATCCATGTATGCAATGACTGCATAAATTGCCAGCGCTTGCTGTGGGCTAACACCTGCATACATAGCCTGGAAGGAATAAACCTTTTGTAGGCGAGGATCTTTCATGAATTGATTCACCTTTGGAGATAAACGCCTAAATCCACCCAAAGCAATGAGTCGAGCTAAATTAGGAGTAAGAAGATTTAGTGGTGAATCAATGTTTCTGTCGATGAAATCATTCATTTCATACTTATACAACTTCGTTACGAAATCAACGTAGCGACGATAGCCAGCTGCTTCAGCAGAACTCACAGTCCTCGCAATTTCTGCTTCCATCTGTTCTGTGTTGGCGTGAATATCAATTTGTGATCCATCTGCATAAAAAGCACGGTACAAAGGCGCGACTGGTGTTAGTTCTAACCAATCTTTGAGTTCTTCCCCGACGCTATTAAAGGCATCATTGATCAGAGAAGGCATTGTTAAAACACTCGGGCCTGTATCAAAGGCGTAACCATCTTTATTGAGCAATCCGTTTCGTCCACCAGGAACACTTTCGCGTTCAATAACAGTTACTTTGCGACCGGCGCCCGCTAGGCGAAGGGCTGTACTTAGTCCTGCTAACCCTGCGCCGACAACAACGACGTGATCCGTAGGTCCTTTGACGCGCTTTGGCATTAGAGATTCCTCTTCGTAGCGATAATTGCAAGGTCACTTAGAACCGTGCGAGCTGTGTCCGCAATTGATGGAGTATCAAGAACGTGAATTGCAGTATTTGTTAATTCAGTAATGAGATTTTCAACATGAACAGGTGCACCTGAATCGGTAATTATTGAGCGTAATTTTTCAACACCGCTTGAATCTAAATCATGTTTGCCAAATAGAGATTCAAACTCTTTGATATCAGTTGAACTCATTGACTCCTGAGCCATAGCGACCAGAACTGTGCGCTTTCCTTCACGCAAATCATCACCTGCTGGTTTGCCGGTTAATTCGGGATCGCCAAATACGCCCAGCAGATCATCGCGTAATTGAAATGCTTCACCAAGTGGCAATCCATAAGAGGATAAATGAGAGGTAACTTCCGCTAATACTTTTTTATCTGTTGTAGCTAGTGCTGCGCCAAAGTGAAGTGGGCGCTCAATTGTGTACTTGCCAGATTTATAACGAGCAATCGTGAGTGCACGTTCAACTGTGTGAGTGCTTCTGGTTTGTTCGTAAATATCTAAAAATTGTCCGGCCATTAACTCAATGCGCATCTCATCATGTACCGCTAAAACTTGTGGCAATACTTCAGTCTTTATCCCACTCTGATGCAGAGCAAGATCCGAATAAACAAGTGCCAAGTCGCCCAAGAGGATCGCAGCGGCTTGTCCAAAACCAACTGATGATCCAACAGCGCTTTCTTGTGTGTGCAATTTTTCAAAGTGCTTGTGAATTGCAGGCTTGCCGCGACGCGTATCTGATCCATCCATTAAATCATCGTGGATTAGTGCGCACGCTTGTAGTAACTCAAGGCTTGAACACGCACGAATAACTTCAGGGGAGTGAGAACCGCCTGCGCTAAGAAATCCAAAATATGCAAATAAAGGTCGAAATCTTTTTCCACCTTCTAAAAGAAAAGATGAGAGTGCATCTGATGCCTGTGTGAGTTCGCTACCAATGGATTCTAAGTACTTCTTCTGGGCGCTCAGAAAAGTTGCGAGTTCGCCCTCAATTAACTGGCGAATCGCAGCTGGATCAGCGTTCTTCTCATTAGCCACGCGGTAACGGTACCCTGCGCAATAGTTCTAGTCATTTTAGAAAGGCTTAAGCCATTGATTACGCGCGAGCAGTTTAAAGATAGATGGAGCGAACTCCACAACGCTGCGCCAACGACAGGAATTGTTGGCCGATGGCTTGCTATCTCATACAGATTTGGCTTGCTATGCACGCTCTTGCGTATAACTCCGAATGTATTAACTATGTTGGGATTAATCAGCGCAATCGGCGTCGCATTTACGGCGCAGTCACCATGGGCTATTGCACTCATTGTTGTTTCACTTTTTTTCGATGGTATTGATGGAAGCGTTGCAATCTTTCAAAATCGTGCGTCAAACTGGGGAGCTCTGCTTGATTCAGTTGTAGATCGCATTAGTGAAGCGCTCTGGCTTTACGCTCTCTATGTAATTGGAATACCTGCCTATTTGTGCATCGCACTCTGGCTCGTAGCTTCGATTCAAGAATATATGCGCGCACGCGTTTCATCACTCGGTGTTAAAGACCTTGGATTAGTGACATTTACCGAAAGACCGGTTCGTGCCAGTTTCATTTTTATTGTTCTCATCGCTTGGCAATTAGATTTACCGGGAATAGAGATAGCAACCTGGGCATTTCTAGGCGCCTCTCTATTTAGTGCAATAAGCGTGATGCGTTTTGCGTATTCCCGATTGCGTTAGCAACAATTTCCGCACTTAATCCAACCAGCGGTAACCCTCCACCGGGATGAGCAGAACCACCAACACAATACAAACCCTTTAGCGGTGATCTATTGCGTGCTCGCAAGAATGCCGACTTCGCACCATTACTTGATGTTCCATAAATTGCACCGCCAGGGGCACTGACACTTCTTTCAAGATCTGCAGGTGTACGTATCTCTAATACTTCAAGCCGATCACGAATAGAAATTCCCTGGGACTCAATTTGATCAATAATTGAGTTAGCGTAATCTCGATTGAAACTCTCATCATTCCAATTCCAACCAGATTTACCAGCCGCATCATGAATCGGTGCGTTGACCAAAACAAAGAGTGATTGTGCACCAGCTTCTTTGACCATCGTTTCATCGTGTGGGGCGCACAAGTAAATCGTTGGATTCTTCACCGGGGTGCGCGTAGTAAAGATTGCATCAAATTCTGCATCGTAATCTTTAGGGAAAAGTATTGTGTGATGACTTAGCGAGGTAGCGCTCGGATCAGGGCGCAATCCGAGCAGCAATGAAAATCCAGCCAATGATTGTGTGCTCTGTGAAATTCTCTTTCTGGCACTTCGTGTTTTTCGAAGTTTTGTACTCAGTAACGAGTTATAGACGAGTGAAGCGTCAGCGTTAGCCACGACGATTGAAGTTTCAATGGTGCGTCCAGATTTAAGAGTTACACCTGTTACCCGAGTTTTATTGTGATTGATTTTTTCAACGGGTGTATTGAATTCAAAAGTTACTCCTAGATCAATGCAACGTTGATAGACAGCTTCTGAAAGCTTTCCAATTCCACCTGTTATGTGCCATGCACCAAAAGCCTCTTCGACAAATGCAATAGTTGAAAGCACTGCAGGTGCCAATCGTGGATCTGATCCACTGTAAGTCGCGTATCTGTCGAGAATGTAGCGAAGATGCGTATCAGGCAATAATTCATCGGCTAATTCACGGAGTGACTTCCAGGGAGCTATAACTTTTAAATCACGCAAAACTGTTGGACGTTTTATCAGTGAGAGTATTGATGTGAGTTCGGATTCAACAAATGGTTCGCGAGAAACGTCCCACATTCTTTCTGCGCGCTTCATGAGAGCATTCCATTGCGCAGCAACTTCTGGTCCAAGAACACGAGAGATCTCTTCTTGCGTTTTATGACGAGCAAGATTTGCGAACTTTAGTTGCACGCCATCCTGGAATCTGTAATCAAAAGCTGGATCAACAGCTTTGATATCTACAACTTGTCCAAGATGTTTGCCTGTACGGGCAAAAAAATCTCGGTAGACAGCGGGCAGAGTGAGAAGAGAAGGGCCAGTATCAAATGCGTACTTGCCAATCCATTCAGTTCGACACTTACCACCAGCTTTGTCAGATGATTCAAGTACACGAACCACATGTCCTTGTCGGGCCAATCTCGCTGCAGTGCACATGCCACCCATACCGGCACCAATGACAATTACTTCGCTCATACAGTGCGGCCTTTCCATTGAATGCGACCGCGCATGAGCCATGAATAGATAATTAAATAAATAAGGAGTGCGGATGAGATCGGATGCAAGAGGGAGTCAAATAAGTTTGCTCGAGTGATTTTTGCACTAATCAAACGAGAGACTAGAACTGCTTCAAAAGCTAACCATCCAAATGGAGAGCCCGTAGCTGCACTAATAATTGGAATGATTCCTGTCAGCACTAGCAGTGCAATTGCGATGATTGACCCAAATACTCCGCCAAAGCCTTTCCATAGAGATTTCGCGTATCCATTTCGCAGCTCACCCCATGATGAATACATATGGCATTGAGCAATTAACGCGCCATTTCCCACAGTTCCTTTAAATTTGTTTCGCAGCAGCACTCGCGCCATTTGCATGTCATCTAACACTTCGGACTTTATTGTCGAGTAACCACCACTTTGCATGAGTGCACTCTTTTTGACTGCAAAGAATTGACCATTTGCAACAGCAAAAGATGGGTTGCTCGAACGTTTTGCAATTGCAAGAGGGACAGATGAGAGCCATGACCATTGCAGTAAAGGCTGAATCATTCGTTCACCAAATGTGCGAGCTACTTGGGAAGGGTATGCAGAGAAGAAATCAAGAGAGTGTTCGTCCATTGAATCTACGGCAGCTGCGATAGCAGTTTTACTCAAGCGCACATCTGCATCAATACAGATAAGCATTTCACCGCGTGCACTCTGACTGAGTTGTTCGAGTGCCCACGGTTTGCCAAGCCAGCCATCAGGCAAGGGCGAACCTTGCATAATCTTAAATCGTGAGTCATTGCGAGCCGTGGATGTGACTAAATCATCGGTTTTGTCAGTTGAATTATCGTTAAGAATCAGAAATTCAACATCCGATAAATTCTCTTGTGCTGCAAGTGTTTCGACTATGGCTACTGCGTTTTCTTCCTCATTTCGCAGTGGAACAAGGACACTCACTCTTTGTTTTATCTGTCCTCCGTTTCGAGGAGTGATTATTGAAAAGACATTAAGAACTGTGATTACGAGTGCGAGGATGCAAAACAATAATGAGAGTTCAAGCATTATGAAGTCTTACGGACGGCCAAGCCATCTAGAAAATGCATATGGCAGAAAGAAGAGTGCGAATGCGATGCCACCGAAGAAGGCAATACCTGGGCGATCAAAGAAGAATAGATTAGAGACAACTCCACCAAAGAAAGTCCACGTTAACCAAACATCAACTGCTCCAAAACTTGCACTCGATTTTCTACGATCGCGAGGCAAAATTTGATGCAAAATAGCGATGAGCGCCATTCCAGCTAGCAGCCAACCAAAAGTATTTGAAAGTGGAATCTCTGGTTGATATGGAACATGTGCACCATCGAAGGTCCAACGCCAACGATTTGCCGCAACCATTTGTGGGTCGAGAAATAAATCCCAAGCCGCCATTGCATATCCACCGTAGAGAAATACCCAATTTCCGGCAACGCGACGTGCAGCAATTAGAACTGGGTGAGCCATCATCACCCATGCAAATGGAACAACGTATGGAACTCCTGCAATTGTGTGACCAAGAGATGGGTCGTATTCATACGTTCCAAATGGCCAACCAGTTTTAACACCGACAGATTCAACTATCAGTGCGAATGCAACTGTGGTTGCGAGATATGTGAATGCGTACTGCGTGCCGTATGCCAAAAGAGCATGTAGCGCCATGGCACCTGCCGCCCAATACACAGTTGCAATTGTTACTACTCGAAGAAATTCACCATCAATAAGTGGATAAAGAATTTGTAAGCCAATTGTGATTCCAAGAACTATTCCGAGCAGAGTTTTAGAACGAAATGAGATTCCGTTTCTGCGATTTCTGCGGGGCGAATAATGACGAATCGACATAGGCGTAATTCTGCCCTAGTTCGAACGCTTATCCACCATTGAACCGCGCTCCTCGCGCACACTAAAGCGCGCAAATAGTTCTTCGGCGTACCATTTGAATTTCTCAGTATCGGCAATTGCCTTGATGTGCGCTTCGCCTTTATAGGCAAAAGTTCGTAACTGCGCTGCGCTACTCCATAAAGAAAAAGTGCCTTGCAATCCAATTGGTGCTTCACCAATTCCAATCGCCGCGAGCAATCCTGGACTTCCATGAAGAGAGGCCGTCACTGGAGGTACGGATGAAAAGAAGCGAGAGGTTTGAGATGCCTTAATGCGGGCGCGAGTGATTGCTGCAATTTTTCCATCCGCGCTGACATTTCCTATGACTTCAAATGGTTCGCGCCTGCTCCATTTTCCATGTGAAGAGATTGGATCTAAAAGAATTCTGTATTCACCAGTGCTAAATCGCCGCCACTTTTTTACAATTCTTGATTGATCAAGGGCTGCCAATCTATCTTCTTCAATAACAACTAAGAATCCCCAGCGATTGATGTCGGCATCCCTCGGTGTAAATGTTTCACCTTTGCCTGCGCCCAAAAGTTTTGCAAAACTTACGCCTTTGAATCTACGCAAACGTCTGCGATCTACAGCCATTGACCAGATAGCTAGAGGAAGTGATCTAGTTGGTGTGTTGAAAAAATAGAGGGCAGTAACCATTAGCGAGATTGCGCAGTTTCCAGAATATGTCGAACTACCGTTGTTGGGTGATCCCACATTGGTGCATGGCCACAATTCTCGATGACAAACCACTTGCTGTGTGCTGGTACTACCGAACGCTCTTGGCAACTTGATGCTGGCAATGTGTTATCGGAATCGCCAAAAACAATTGTTACTGGTATTGATTGCGGAATAGGGGAATCAAAGCGTTTCTTAAGCATTGCATCCCATGCTGGAAAATATCCAGGAGCAGCGCTCATTGCATTTGTAGCATCCAAACAAGTTTCATAACTCAGGCTCTTCCATAATGGACTTACCTCTGCAAAACCAAGTTTGCGCGCCCATTCATATCTC
This sequence comes from Actinomycetes bacterium, assembly GCA_014190015.1. Classification (GTDB taxonomy): domain Bacteria; phylum Actinomycetota; class Actinomycetes; order Nanopelagicales; family Nanopelagicaceae; genus Planktophila. The sequence goes on along the minus strand of BJFT01000002.1, from coordinate 78,757 downwards.
AATGCAAATGGTGAAAGTGGTTGAGTTGTTTTTGCCAGAAAGCGAAGTAAAGCAGTTCCTGGATATCGAGCGGTATATGGAGCAAGCCATAAACCAGCAGGTGCTAAACCAGTAATAGATAAGACGCGGCCACTATGTTTTGCAGCAACTTCGAGTGCGACCCAGCCACCTAATGAGTTTCCACATAAGTGAAACTTTTCGATTTCCAATGAACTCATTGTTTCGCATACGGCATCGCCAAGTGAGCGCGGATCCATTGCTTGGGAAATAGACATTGGTGTTTTGCCGTGTCCAGGAAGATCCAGAGTTACAACAGTGAAGTGGCGAGTCAAATCAGGAGTGATTAATTTCCATGCAGTTGCAGCCGAACCCATGCCGTGAATCAGAACTAGAACATCACTGCCTGGGGGACCATCAAATTTCTGACTATCTAAAATCATTAAGAGCGAACCCGCTTTGATGCAACAAAGAATGCAACTGCAATGATTGATGCTGGAATAACGTTGATTTGTTCTTGAGTAGAACGAGATATTGCATTCATGAAGACACTAACTAAACCTAAGTACGCAAAGGCTTTTGGCACCCAGACAGGCTTAACACTTTTGTTCTGCATGATTTGTAGATAAACATAGATTTGGTAAAGCACTACAAATGTTGTGCTGACATAAAGAAAACGAATTCCCATTGGAAAAGATTCAAACTGCCCACCTGCAGCACGTGGAAGTGCATAACCAGCGTTGAGGACAACACCAATTACGAGGGCCAAGTTCCACGCAAAAGAGAGAAGGACGGCTACTTTGAAGATTCTTTTCATAGATTCATTCTCCTACGACCATTGGCTTAGCACCAGTACAAGCGATTAGTTCGGCGTATGTTGTTGGAAAAACGGAGTGCGGATGTCCCGCAGCAGCCCAAACTACGTCATAATCATTGAGTGCTAGGTCAATAAGAATTGTGGCCTTTGTTACCCATCCAATCGGGGATACACCGCCGATTGAGAATCCAGATTTTTCCTTTACATAATCCGCATCGACTCTATGCAACTTACTTTGATTCAAACTTGTGGCGACAAGTTCAGTATCAACTTTATGACGACCGCTAGTGATTACCAGGAGTGGTGACTCATCATCTAATTTAAATACGATCGATGAGGCAACTTGTCCTACTTCGATTCCGAGTGCATCCGCTGCTTCTTTTGCAGTTCTAGCGCTATCGGCAAGTGCTGTTATTTCACCTTTCATGCCGAGTTCTTTCATGAGCCCTTGAACTCGCTGCACGGATGAATTTTCAAAGATTGCTGACATGGCAGAACTTTAGGGCATCTAATTATTCGTTAGCGAAAACTTTGACGGAACCCCCATAGCAAGCCACCCACGTACGAGCGGTAGGAGAGTCATATGAAATTCCGATCGGTTCGGAGCAGACTTTAATAGTTTGCAGAACCTTTAGATCTGATGTTCGAACTTTAGAAACGGTTCCGCTCTTGAAGTTTGTGGCAAAGAGCGCTGTGCCATCAGATGAAATATCTAGGCTTCGAGCCGCTTTGCCAATCTTGGCTTTACCTAATGATTTATTGGCAACTAAATCCCATGCAGCGATTTGTCCAGAAAGATTCATGGTTGCATACAAAACTTTGTCATCTGGAGAAAGCACTAGCGCGCGGGGGTTTGATCCAATAGGAATATAGGTTTGCTCGAATGTTGCCAGATCTATTCTGTGCAATCTATTTCCACCCATTTCCGCAACGTATGCAAATGCGCTGTCCTTAGTAACAACGATTCCACGTGGATAGCGACCTATTTTGATGCTCTTAACGACTTTTTGTTCAGCTACTGAAATAACAGAGACTGTGTACGAACACCAGTTAGAGACCAAAATGTATTTGTTATCTGGCGTTACTTGAACAACTTTTGGGACCGATCCAACCGGATACACGGCATCAATTGTGTAGGTACTCAAATCAATGCGGGAAAGAAAACTTGTGTCATACCCTGAAGATGGCGAGCATTTATCGGTACCTTCTTTATTGAAACCTTTTCCGTACATCGCATAATTTGTAAAGTACAGGTACTTACCATCTGGCGAGAATGCACCTTCAACTGGAGCTCCGCGATAATTGCCGCTGTACTTTGAAAATCCAAAAGATTTAAGGTCCACACTGTCTTTAACCGTTGAAATTAACTCCATTGTTTTTGAGTCATAGATAGTGACTGTGTGCTTGTACATCATGTTATGCGCACTGATCAGACCAGAACCTGACGAGAGAACAGATTTTGGGGCTAAGTCTCCAGAAAGAGTTTTCACTAATTTCATTCGCGTATCTTGCGAAAGTGCTTCAGAAGCAGATGCAAGGGGAGTGGCTATCAGTGCGATAGCGCAGAGTGAAATGAAAACTTTTTTGAACTTCATGAGAGTAAGAATAGTAGGGTTGGCCAATGAAAATGCGCACGCCCATTGAGATTGCACAGCAATCCAAAAGAGCCTTGTGGGCCAGTTTTGCAATCATGGGTGTTGCATCAATGGGATGGGTCGCACGAATTCCTGAAATTAAAGATGCCAATGGTTTGAGTAATGCTCAATTCGGTTTAGTACTTCTTGCAAGTTCTCTTGGATCAATTGTTGGCGCTCAACTAGCAGGCCGATTGGTGCATACATTCGGATCACGCGCAGTGTTATTTGCTTCATCAGTAATGTTGCCAGCAGGTTTATGTGCAATTGGATTCTCAACAGAGCCGATTATCTTGGCGTGCGCACTGTTTTTGATGGGCTTTGGGTATTCGAGTATGGATGTGGCGCTGAATGCTCAAGCTGTTGCAGTTGAAAAGATTCTCAATGCTCGAAGCATGTCTTCGTTTCACGCTATGTGGAGTGTTGGCGCATTTATTACAACAGTTTTAGGTGGATCAATAGCTCGGGTGGTTTCTCCGCAAGTTAACTTATCTGCTGTGGCCGTAATTTGCGTTCTTACATTTGTCCCTTACGTGTACAAGTTGTTACCAAAAGATTTAGATGGGCACCAAGGCGATGAAGAGACATCGGCAAAAATTCCTCTTTTTGGGAAATCTGTCATTCCCTTGTGGTTTATTGGTTTTGCTTTGCTTGCAGCCCTGATTGCCGAAGGATCTGCCAGTGATTGGGGCGCGCTATTACTCCGCGATGACATGGGCATCGGCAAAGGTGTCAATGCATCTGCGTACGCATCATTTGCACTGGCCATGATCACAGCACGCTTTCTTGGAGATCGGGCCCTTGATCACTTTGGTCCCGCTCGCTTAGTTCGTATCTGTGGTTATTTTGGCGCACTTGGTTGGGGCGCAAGCATTGCAATAGCGGTGCCACTCTCAGAATCAAATCCACTTATTGCGCTGATTGTCATTAACTTTGGTTTTGTAATTGCTGGACTCGCAATTGGGCCGATGTTTCCAGCCTTTATCTTGGCAGCAAGTGCTATACCGGGGATTGCGCCATCTGTATCTAGCGCACGAGCATTTGTGATTGGTCTTTCAGGGTTCTTTATTGGTCCATCAATTATTGGCTTTCTTGCAGAAGGTACATCAATTTCTGTGGCGATGGCATTTCCAATACTTGCATTGCTCGTTGCTGGATTTCTTTCTCGAGTTATTAAGTAAAACAAAAAGCCCCCAGCAGGCGCTGAGGGCTTTTTGCTAGTAAGGCTTACTTGCTAAAGAAACTAATGTTTCCTACGTGTGGACCAAAATCTGATCCAGAAATTGTTCCGCTTGCAACAAGTGCGAACAGGATTAGTGCTGCTCCACCAAGTGCGAGATCTTTATTAAATGCAATTTGTTCGTTCATCTTTGCTGTTGCATCAGTTTCTTTCCAGAAAGCATGGAAGATGATTCCTGCAAGAATTACTGTTACAGCGATGAGTAGGGCACCAAGATCAACCCATAGACCGATCGCGATATAAATTCCGCCGAGCAAGAAGAACAGACCGCTGATGAGAACTCCGAACTTTGCAGCAGGAAGCTTCTTGTACTTTGCATATCCAGTCATTGCTTCAAGCTTTGCAAAGTGACCAATGCCTGAGCCAATAAATAGCGCTGCAAATAGCAGGCGACCGATGAGTGTTACTACGTCCATGTCTCTCCTCTTATAGGTTGTTCTTACGGCTACAAGGTAGGTCAAAGTAGTTGAAATTTCAACTATCTGGGTTCTTATGAGCGTGTCGCACGCGGGGCTTGCGCGTGTCAGTCCTAGGGACTACTTTTCGAACAGATGTTCGAATTATCCACACCTACCTAGAAAGAGTCCTCCAGATGGCGCCGGCACATGTAAGAGCACAGATTGCACAACCAGGTGAAGTTCTAGCCGATGGCACATCTGGACCAATCGAATTCTCTTTTGGCGGCAGACGTTTTCGTATTCATGCAGTTCTCTCAAGATGGTGTGAAGCAGGTGGATGGTGGAATCGAATTAGTGATGGCAACTTTCATCCAGATGATCAAGCTCGCGCAGTATGGAAAGTAGAAGCAGCGCCAATTGGCACACTGCAAACATTTGAACTCGAACGAGATGATCTCACCGGTGCATGGATCATTAAAGCGATATGAGCTTTATTCACTTACATACTGCCAGTGCGTTCTCACTTAAATACGGCACTACGCAACCGGCAGACCTTGTTGAACGAGCAAGCCAACTAGAAGCACCGGCGCTCGCGCTCACTGATCGCGATGGGCTCTTAGGCGCTATTCGTTTTACAAAAGCGTGTCTTCAGTACGGGATTGCTCCCATCATTGGAGTAAACCTTGCTATCGATTTACAGAATAATTTACAGAAAAGCCGTATGGGCGATGATAAAAAGTTACCGCGTTTAACTCTTATTGCTGGTAGCGATGGGGGATGGCGCAATCTTGTAAGGCTTATGTCATCGCTTAACTTATCTACCGGTACTCCCGTTCTTACCCTTGATTTTCTCGAACGCTTTAGTCAATACACGCAAAACCTCTATGTCTTGCACGGTCTTGATTCACCAATGGCGCCAGCGATTGCAGCGCATCGAAACGATAGTGCTCTAGCCATATTTAATAAGACCCGCGATTTTTTCAAAGCACATGCAATCGAATGCGTCTCACATCTAGCAAAAGGTGATGGGCCTGGATCAATTACACATGCAGGGCGCTCGCTGATTTTTGCCAGAGATCACGATATTGATGCCGTCATTACAAATGCGGTGCGAATGCGTGGACCAGAAGATGGACCAGTTGCAGATATTTTGGATTGCGCTCGCCAATTAGTTCCGCTTCATCCGCGTCATATCGGACGCACTAATGCCGAGGCTTATCTCAAATCAACACCTGTGATGCACGCACTTGCTGATGAAATTGCACGTGCAGGGGGCGAACGCAATGCACGAGCACTTCTTTCTACTACTCGAGCATGGGCAGAACAAACTTTGTTATCGCCTACGCGAGATATTGGTCTTGGTTCAATTCATCTGCCTGAAGCACATGTTGTTGGCGCCGAAAATGCACAACAGATGCGTGCGCTATTGCGCCAACGATCAGAGGCGAAAATTAATTGGAGATACAGCGGCGCGCAATCAGTTAAAAGTGCGCGCGAAAGACTCGATGACGAATTAGCAACTGTTGCAACTCTTGGTTACGAGTCATATTTTCTTACCGTTGCCGACATTGCAGATATGGCGCGCGAACGCGGTATTCGTGTTTCAGCGCGTGGCTCTGGTGCAGGTTCTCTGATCGCTCATTTGCTCGGTATTTCAGGAGTTGATCCGATGGCACACGGATTACTGATGGAGCGCTTTTGTTCACCACTTCGTCGCGCTCTGCCTGATATTGATATTGATGTTGAGTCACATCGGCGCTTAGAAATTTATGATCTTGTCTTCAAAAAATATGGTGATCCCCAGTGGGACATTCCCGGAAACCAATCACGATGTGCAACTGTTGCAAGCTTTGATACATATCGAACCCGACAGAGCATTCGAGATGCTGGCGCAGCTTTAGGTTTACCAGCAGCTGAAATTAATCTGATTGCTAAATCACCCTATGGCTTGCGTGAGAAAAACGTGAAGACTCCATTAGCGAAGATGGTCATCACAATGGCGCGACGTCTAGAAGGCTTACCGCGCCACCTTTCGATGCACCCGTGCGCAATTGTTTTATCTGATGGGGGATTACTCGATCGCGTGCCGCTGCAACGTAACGCCAGCGGCTATCCGATGGTCGAATTTGATAAAGATGACGTCGAAGATATTGGCTTACTTAAATTAGACATCCTTGGCGTGCGGATGCAATCAAGCATTTCTTATGCACTTAACGAAATCTCTCGCGTGTACAAAGAAGAGATCGATATCGATGCGATTGCACTTGATGATCCGCACACATACGAACTCATTCAATCCACAAAAACAATTGGAATCTTCCAAATCGAAAGCCCCGGGCAACGCGAACTCGTTGGCAAGTTAGAGCCACAGACCTTTACCGATTTAATTATTGATATTTCACTCTTTCGTCCTGGCCCAGTAAAGAGTGACATGATTTCGCCTTTTCTGAAATCACGACATGGGTGGAGTGCACGCAAAATCATTCATCCTGATCTCTATGAGATATTGCGCGACACCGAAGGCGTCGTTGTTTTCCACGAACAAGTTATCTCCATCATTGCAACGATGACACATTGTTCGCTAGCGCACGCCGATGAGATGCGTCGCGCGTTAGGAGATCGACAAGGCCAGCAACGAGTCTGCGATTGGTTTTATCCAGCAGCAACTGAACATGGTTATTCGCTTGAAGTAATTAATGAAGTCTGGGAAGTCTTGCGCGCATTTGCATCCTTTGGTTTCTGCAAGGCGCACGCAGCAGCCTTTGCATTTCCAACGTATCAATCAGCATGGCTTAAGACGCATTACCCAGCAGCATTCTTAGCCGGTGTTCTCACGCACGATCCCGGCATGTATCCCAAGCGATTAATTCTGGATGAAGTGCGCCAGATGGGCATTCCAATTGCGCCCCTTGATGTTAATTTTTCTGATCAGAGCTATCGCGTTGAAATTAGTGAAGATGGCACACAGAGCATCCGTATTGCGTTATCGACTATTAATGGAATCAGCACGGAGGAGATTCAAAACATTATTGCTGCTAGACCATATAAGGATTTAGCGGATTTTTATTATCGAAGCGGTACATCCCAACCCATCATTGAATCCTTGATTCTCACCGGTGCATTCGATCGATTACATGGCATTGTTAAAGGTGGCCCACTTAATCGTCGAGATTTATTGCTGCATCTTTCTGATCTCATAAAGGGTCCAACAATGTCTAGTGCCCTACGTTCGCAAATGACTTTAGGTTTTGATGCGCCCGCACTCGAATCAAGTGGTCTACCAGATTTAGTGAGCAGCGAAATAGTTGCCCACGAAGTACAACGACTCGGCATGGACATCACTCACCATATGCTCGAGTTCTATTCGCACTTTCTTAATTCAATCGGTGCCATTAAATCCTCTGACCTTCTTTCGGTGCGATCTGCATCCACTGTCTTAGTTGCTGGAGTGCGCGTATCTATTCAAACTCCACCAGTGCGCTCTGGAAAGCGGGTCATCTTTCTTACCCTCAACGATGGACATGGCTGTAGCGATGCAACTTTCTTTAGCGATATTGCCACCGAATATCTTTCAACGATCTATACATCCGAACTCGTTCTACTGCGTGGTGTCACTAGACGAACCGGTGCGCGTGGAATCTCAATTAGAGCAACAGGAATATGGGACTTGCGCGCCGCTTACGAAAAGTGGAACTCACAGAGAAGTACGCTGGCGATATGAGCGCCCACGCAACGATTGTTCACGTGGATATGGATGCGTTTTATGCATCCGTAGCTGAACGTGATGATCCGTCACTGCGCGGAAAAGCTCTCGTTGTTGGCGCGGGTGCACGCGGTGTGGTGCTCTCTGCAAACTATGAAGCACGCAAATTCGGAATACGCGCAGCAATGCCAGTTGGTCGTGCACAGCGAATGGCTCCACACGCAATCTTCGTGCCACCTAATCACGCACGGTATTCAGAAGTATCAGATGCCATCATGAAAATATTTGCTGATTTCACGCCACTTGTAGAACCTCTCTCACTTGATGAAGCATTCTTAGATGTCACTGGTGCAAGACGCTTGCTCGGTACAGGACGCGAAATCGGAACTGAAATTAGACGTCGTGTATTTGAACAAGAAGGCATCACGTGTTCAGTTGGAATCGCACCATCTAAGTTCATTGCAAAATTAGCTTCCGGACACTGCAAACCAAATGGCTTATTAGAAATCGCGCCAGATCGAATCCTTACTTTCTTGCATCCACTACCAGTATCTGCGCTCTGGGGAGTAGGTCCAAAAACAGCTGAATCACTTGAACAATTAGGACTTCGCACCGTCGAAGATGTGGCAAATTTGCCACGTGCAACTCTGATTCGCGCAATCGGTCAAGCAGCTGGTGAAACTTTGCACGAACTTGCATGGGGTCGCGATTACAGAGATGTCATTCCAGAAGATGTTGATAAAAGCATTAGTGCTGCTGAAACTTTTGCACAGGATTTAGATAACCCTGAAGAAATCTTGCAAGAGTTTTTACGATTAACTCAGAAAGCAACAGCGCGATTGCGAGATAAAGAGTTATTTGCGAAGACAATTTCCATAAAAGTGCGTTTCGCAGATTTCACAACAATTAACCGTTCAAAGACTCTGCCACTTGCAACTGATAGCGCTCATGAAACATACGAAGTTGTAAAAGATTTATACAAAGCACTTAGAATTGAACGTGCACGACTTCGCTTAGTCGGCGTGAGTCTTGAAAATCTGGTTAGTGCAGCTCCTGAACAGATGGTTTTAGGCGCCCGAGATAAAGGGTGGCGAGATGCCGAGCGCGCTATTGACCGTGCCCGCGCCAGATTTGGGCGCTCCAGTGTGCGTCCAGGGCGCTTAGTTGAGCCCACCCCTGAAGACGAGTAGCCCGCTAGCAAAAGTTGTTCTATTGTTGGGCTGTGCCACTTTCCGATCGCGAACGCAAGCTATTAGCCGAGATGGAGCAAGCTCTATCGGCTGATGATCCACGCCTGTCTTCAACACTGACTGGCAACCGCACATTTCCTGGTCGCGGGCGCGTATTAACTGGCATTGGCGCACTTCTCTCCGGTCTTGCAATTATTTTGGGCGGCCTTATCTCTCAGACCGTTCCAGTTGGAATCTTCGGATTCTTGATCGCCTTGACTGGCTTATTCACCGCGCTATCTGCTCTAAGCGCCCTGGGCAAAGGTCCTCGCATGGCGAAGGAAAAGAAAGGTTCAGGGCTTCGCTCTCGACTAGAACAACGCTGGGATGAGCGCAACTTCGATAATTAATCGCTGAAACCGTACTGCTTCAAGCCCTCCGATTCGGAGGGCTTTTTTATGCCCTATTTCCTTCTGAAGAGCTATGGCGCAGTGGGGAGCGGTGGGGATATTTGTGGGGATAGGTGGTTGAAAATGGAGAAAAAGGGAGTAAAGTGGGGAATGAGGGTTTTTTACACCTTCAATAAGGACACCTTGGGGAAGGGGGTCAGGATGTTTTTGGGTACCCATGAACCCCGCCTTGATGAAAAAGGCCGCCTCATACTTCCTGCGAAATTTCGCGAAGAGTTATCTCCTGGATTAGTTATTACCAAGGGACAAGAACGTTGTCTCTATGTTTTTCCAGCAGCGGAATTCGCACACATCACTGAAACGTTGCGACAAGCACCAGTTACTGCAAAAGCTGCACGTGATTACTCACGTGTGATGTTTGCAGGTGCGCACGATGAAATTCCTGATCGCCAAGGTCGCATAACAATTCCGCAAAGTTTGCGCACGTATGCAGCACTTGAAAAAGAGTGCGTTGTTATCGGTGCAAACACACGCGTTGAAATTTGGGATTCAACTTCATGGAATCAATATCTAGCAGATCGTGAAAAGGGATTTGCTGATGTTTCTGAGGAGGTATTCCCAGGACTGTTCTAGTCCTTCATACATAACTCTCATTTGTGGCCACTGCCGACCCTACGACTGCGGCGCCCCTTCCCCGGCGCCGCATAAAACGATCCGTCGGCCGGCAGTGACCAGAGATGAGAGAAGAGAAATAAATAACAGATTAAATGCCAAACGAGAGAGAAGGGGGAGAAGATGATTAACACGCAACATGTTTCTGTAATGCGCGATGAATGTATTAATTTGCTTTCCCCTGCAATTTCATCTCACACAAACCCAGTTGTTATTGATGCAACTCTTGGCTTAGGTGGGCATACAGAGTCTTTGCTCAATAAATTTCCACACGTAGTTGTAATTGGAATCGATCGCGATATGCAGGCGATTGAAATAGCAAGTGAGCGACTCTCTCAATTTGGGGAAAGATTTATCTCGCATCACAGTGTTTTTGATCAGATTGCAAATGTGGCAAAACTTCATGGACACTCTCGAGTACAAGGAATCCTCTTTGATCTTGGAGTTTCCTCTCTCCAGCTGGATCAGAGTGAACGCGGCTTTTCTTATGCCCATGACGCAGAACTAGATATGCGTATGGATAAGAGCCAAGGGAAAACAGCTGCAGATATTGTCAACTCATACGCACCAGGTGAATTAGTTCGAATCCTTCGCACATACGGTGAAGAAAAATTTGCAACTCGCATCGTTGAATCAATAGTTAAGGAACGCGAAAAAGCTCCACTTCATTCAACTACTCATCTCGCAACGTTAGTTAAAAACGCGATTCCTGCAGCTACTCGTCGCACAGGTGGAAACCCGGCTAAACGAACCTTTCAAGCACTTCGTATTGAAACAAATGACGAACTAGGCGCTATTACACGCGCAATACCTCAAGCCCTTGAACTACTTGATGTGCATGCTCGTCTTGTCGTGATGTCTTTTCAATCCCTTGAGGATCGAATTGTTAAGAACTACTTCCAAGGAGCAACAACTTCAGGAACGCCTCAAGGGTTGCCAGTTGAGATTGCAGAACTCGCTGCAAAATTCGCCCTGGTATTTAACGGCAGCCAAAGCCCGAGTGAAAAAGAAGTTCAAGAAAATTCACGTGCAGCATCAGTTCGATTACGCGCAATCGAAAGGGTGGCGGCATAAATGGCAATGACAGCGCTTGCACCTGCAATCACCAAGAGAACTTCTCGTGTTGCACAAAAATCCACTCGTGCGGCTCTGCGTATTGTCGCCGATGTATCAGCGGGCAACCAGGCAACCAGCAGATCCTATGCACTCTTCATAACTGCAATTGGCGTTGTATTTTTGCTTGCATTGCTATTTATCAACACTTTACTTGCGCAAGATGCGTTCGAATTATCAAAGTTACAGGCAGATCTAAAACTTTCAAGCGATCAATATGAAGCAGTGACTCGCGAAATTGAACGAATCTCATCACCGGCTGTACTTTCAGTAGAAGCGCAAAAATTAGGAATGAAGCCATCGCTGACTCCAACGTTTTTGAATTTGGATGTGCCGCGTGGGTAACTTCAACTTATCTAGAACGCGCATCGTCGTACTGACAATATTTTCACTCTTTTTCATGGTCCTCTTTGCAGGCAGACTAGTTCAAGTTCAACTTATAAATGCGGGGGATTACAAGATCCGCGCAGTAGATGAGATGCAAAATACGCGTTCAATTCCAGCAAAGCGCGGAGATATTACAGATATTAATGGTGTGACATTCGCTAGAAGCGTTTCCGCAATAAACATTGTGGTTGATCAAACGCAAATCTCAGATCCTGCGCGAGTTGCAGCTTTTGCAGCTCCAATCCTTCAATTGCCAGTTGCGGAAGTTCAAGAAGCAATCACTGGAAAACTTCGTTACAGCATGGTTCTACCTAATGCGCAGCCTGCAATTTGGCGTGCACTCGTTGATGCAATGGCAACTCACAATGCTGCACTTGCTCCCCGTGAGATAGATCAACGAATAATTGGATTCTTTGCAGAGCGTGGTTACATTCGCGATTATCCATCTGGTTCTTTATTGGCATCTCTCATTGGTTTTGTAAGAAATGATGGAGTTGGCGCCACTGGACTTGAGTCCAGCATGAACTCGATGATTGCCGGAAAACCAGGTAGATATTCATATGCAGCAGCTGCTGGAGCAGAAATTCCTGGATCGCAATCTGAAATTGTCTCTGCGCAAAAAGGTACAAGCGTTCGCTTAACTATTGACCGCGATGTTCAGTGGGTTGCATCTAAGGCCATTTCAGATGCGGTTCGTAAGTCACGCGCTTTAAGTGGCACTGTAATTGTCATGGATCCAAAGACAGGACACATTCTGGCGCACGCAACTGCACCAACTTTTGATCCAAATAACACAAAAAATGTAACTCTTGAATTAATGCGCAACCCTTCTGTTCAAGAAGTTTATGAGCCTGGATCTACTGGAAAAGTTATGACTCTGGCTGCAGCGCTCGAAGAGAAAAAAATTACTCCAACAACAGTCTTTACTGTTCCATATGCACTAAAGCGAAGTGATGCTGTTTTTCGCGATCACGAGCCTCATCCAGTTCAGCGCTTGACTTCAACTGGAATTCTCGCGGTTTCAAGCAATACCGGCTCCATCAAGATTGGTGAGATGTTGAGCAATGACACTCTTCATAGTTATCTCAGCAAATTTGGCATTGGAAAATCAACGGGTTCGGGTTTACCTGGTGAATCTGCCGGCATCTTCCATCCTGTAAAGAGCTGGTCTGGAACATCTGCGCCAACAATTGCATTTGGTCATGGATATTCAGTAACAGCAATGCAGGCCACAAGTGTCTTTGCAACTATTGCCAATAATGGAGTTCGTGTTTCTCCAACAGTAATTGCAGGAACAAGTGATGCATCCGGAAACTTCACTCCAGCGCAATCTCGTACATCAGAAAAAGTCTTAAGTGCAGAAACTGCAGCACAGGTGCGTTTAATGATGGAGAGTGTTGTTTCTGCTAACGGAACAGCGCCAAGTGCTGCTATCCCTGGGTATCGAGTAGCAGGTAAAACAGGAACTGCTGAGCGCTATAACGATAGTTGTAAGTGCTACAGCGGTTACACAGCTTCCTTTATTGGTTTTGCTCCTGCGGATAAACCTGCATATGTCATCAGCGTAACAATACAAAACCCACAAGGAATGCACTGGGGCGGCGCACTAGGTGGACCGGTATTTAAAGAAGTGATGTCATTTGTTTTGCAATCGCGACATATATCTCCAACTAACACAGAGATTAAGCCAGTGGCACTCAACGAAGCTGTGCTTAAAAAGAACAACAAATTTGTATCGAAGGCATCAGGTCGATGATTCGCCCTCTGACGCAAAGTCAAAGATCTCTTGCATCTATTGCATCAACTATTAATGCTAAATCAGATCTATCAGTATCTGATTTAGAAAAAATCGCAGTTACAGGAATCGCTAGTTCAAGTTCAGATGTCGAACCGGGAGATCTTTTCTGCGCTTTTGCTGGCGCAAAAGTTCACGGTGCTACTTTTGCAAAAGATGCGATCAAATCTGGCGCCGTTGCAATTCTCACTGATACAGATGGAGCAAAGTTAATTAAAGGGCTTCCCGTATTAGTAGTGACTGAACCTCGCAAGAGGGCTGCAATTCTCACCTCTTGGTTTTACGGCGAGCCAATGCGCGATCTCTTTAGCATTGGAATTACGGGGACTAACGGGAAAACAACAGTTAGCACTCTATGTCATCAAATTTTTCAAAGTGCAGGGCAAGAAACAGGATTAATAGGAACCGTTGAAACTCGCATCGGAAACGAAGTTCTTACAAGTACACGGACAACTCCAGAGGCTGCAGAGTTGCAAGCGCTAGTTGCGACAATGCGTGAGCGCCATTGCCGAAATTTAGTTATGGAAGTTTCGAGCCATGCAATAGCACTTGAGCGCATTCGAGGAAGTTATTTTGCAGCCGTTGGCTTCACCAACTTGTCTCAAGACCACTTAGATTTTCATGCAAGTATGGAAGATTATTTCGAAACTAAATCCAAGCTATTTAGATATGAATATGCGGATCAGGCGTTTATCAACATCGATGACTCTTACGGCCAGATTCTGGCGGAAAAAACTGAGTTACCAGTTCAGTCGCTCTCGCGCTTTAATGAAAACGCAACGTGGCATTACACGCGAATCGAAGAAGGTATCGCTCATAGCGATATTTCAATTCGCGGAGTTGGGGGAGTTCTAATCGATAGTAGAACAACTCTTCGAGGCGGCTTTAACTTTGACAACTTATTAATGGCTGTTGCAATCTGCGTCGAATCAGGCATTGATCCAATGGATATTCAAACCTTGATTCCGCATTTGGTCGGGGCAGTTGGAAGACTTGAACCTGTAAATCTTGGACAGAATTTCACTGCGTTAGTTGATTATGCACATAGCCCGGACGCGGTTGCTCGTGTACTTGCTGCAGCTCGCGAGATGACCGATAAGCGAGTCATTGGAGTATTGGGGTGTGGTGGTGATCGTGATAACTCAAAACGAAGCATCATGGGTCAGGAGCTATCGCTACGTAGCGACGTGGCTATCTATACAAGTGATAACCCTCGTTCAGAAAACCCACAAGCAATTCTTGAGCAAATGACACAAGGATTAAAAATTTCTGAACCCAGCGCTATTGTCCAAGATCGCGCTGAGGCAATTAAATTAGCTGTGAATCTTGCGCAGCCTGGCGATGTCGTAATTGTTTTAGGTAAGGGGCACGAACGAGGTCAAGAGATTGCGGGAGTTGTACATCCATTTGATGATCGTTTGGTTCTTGCACACGCCATTGAGGCAAAAAAATGATTCCATTGACACTCGAAAAGATTGCAACCATCGTGGGTGGCAAAGCGTATGGCGATATAACACAAGTAATTACATCGGCTCCAGTATTTGATTCACGTTCTGCAGTAAATGGCTCTCTCTTCCTGGCCTTAGTTGGAGATAACTCTGATGGACATGATTTTGTCTCGGATGCAAAAGCTCACGGTGCTACGGGATTTCTGACGACCAAAGAAGTTAAAGGCGATGGCGTAGTTGTTTCAGATGTACTTCTAGCCGTGCGCACACTTGCTGCTTATGTTCGTAAAGAGTTACCAAATCTGACAGTCATCGGCATTACCGGCTCTAGCGGAAAAACCACCACGAAAGATTTGTTGGCATCCATACTTTCTAGTCGTGCCAACTGCGTTTCAACAAAGGCATCCTTTAACAACGAACTCGGCGCCCCGATAACTCTGCTCGAATGTGATGCAGATACTAAGTACTGTATTTTAGAAATGGGTGCACGCCACCAAGGCGACATTGCTGCTTTATGCAAAATGGCGCAACCCCATGTTGGTGTTGTACTTCGCGTCGGAACAGCGCATCTTGGCGAATTTGGAAGTGTTGAAAAGATTGCACAAACTAAAGGCGAACTTATTGAATCTCTAAATCGAGATGCAATTGCCGTTCTTGGAACATATGACCCGCACACAAAGGCGATGAAGTCATTGCATGCAGGAAGAACAATCTTTTTCGGTGAGGGTTCGGAAGATGATGTGAGAGCCGCTGACATAGAAATGCGTGAAGCACGTCCGCACTTTGATCTTGTTACACCTGCAGGTCGCGACGCAGTTGGAATGCGACTCATCGGTGCTCATCAAATATCTAATGCTTTAGCCGCAGCAGCAGTCTGTACTGCACTTGAAATTCCAATTGAAGTAATTGCAAGTGGCTTGTCTACGGCTGATTTAGCGAGCAAATGGCGCATGCAAATTAATGAAATAGAAGATCTTTTGATTATCAATGACTCCTATAACGCAAACCCAGAGTCAATGAATGCCGCACTGGATTCAATGCTTTTGTTTGCGCAGGAGCGCGGTGGCGCATCGTGGGCATTTCTCGGCCAAATGCACGAACTTGGAACAGAAAGCAATGCGTTGCACGCAAGCGTTGCAGCACACGCACACAAGCTAGGTATTGATCATCTAGTCAGTATCGGAACACGAGCATTTGCTGAAGGTATTCCAGCGCAAAGCTCTACTACGCTTCACTATTGCGAAGATATTCCGCAGGCGCTTACTCTCGTGTCACATTTTGCTCAGGGTGATGTTGTACTTGTAAAAGCTTCACGTTCAGAGCACTTTGAAACGTTGAGCCAAGGAATAGAAGATTTATGGAAAGAGCTACGTATGAAAGAATTAAGCGGAGAGGATAAGAAGTGAGAGTAATTCTTATCGCAGGAGCAATGGCGCTTCTTTTTTCACTCTTCGGCACCCCACTTCTTATTCGTTTCCTCGCTAAGCGTGGATTTGGACAGGTAATTAGAGACGATGGTCCAACTTCGCACCATACAAAGCGCGGCACACCAACAATGGGCGGCATCGTCATCATTGTTGCCACTGTATTTGCGTACACGATTGCACATCTTTTCTCTGGACGCCCACCAACAATTTCTGCACTCTTAGTAATTGGTTTAGTGATCGCGTTAGGTTTAATTGGTTTCTTAGATGATTTCTTGAAGATTTCTCGCAAACAATCTTTGGGTTTAACAGGAAAACAAAAGCTCATATCTCAGGGATTTGTAGCCGCACTCTTTGGCTATTTAGGAATCCAATTCGCAGACTTAGGCGGCCTTACTCCCATTTCACAGAATTTATCTACAGTGCGAGAAACATCGATTGTTCTTGGACCAATCCTTGTTGTGATCTGGATTGCGCTGATGGTTGTTGCTACAAGCAATGGCGTTAATCTCACAGATGGATTAGATGGACTTGCAAGCGGCGCTTCTGTAATGACCTTCTTAGCTTTTGTGCTCATAGGTGTATGGGAGTTTGGACAGAGCTGCGCACTTGTTACTACTGCTAACTGTTACGCAGTTAGAGATCCACTCGATCTTGCTGTACTTGCTGCCGCTTTCGCTGGTTCGTGTACAGGATTTTTATGGTGGAACGCATCGCCTGCCAAGATATTTATGGGTGACACAGGTTCACTTGCACTTGGTGGAGCACTTGCGGGTTTAGCTGCCACATTGCGAGTTGAGTTATTACTTATTCCTCTAGGTGGGCTCTTCGTGATCATCACGCTTTCAGTGATTATTCAAACGCTGTACTTCAAGATTTCTGGCGGCAAGCGGGTATTTAAAATGGCTCCCTTGCAGCATCATTTTGAATTAATGGGCTGGGGAGAAGTCACCATTGTTATTAGATTTTGGATTATTGCCGGGCTTAGCGTTGCCCTTGGTTTAGGACTCTTTTATGCGCAATGGGTAAGCGCGTAAGAAGTTTTATATGCCACTTAATTTTTCGAAGAGTCGGATCCTAATTTTAGGCGCAGGGGTTACTGGAAGCGCTCTGGCTCAATCACTTAAACGACGTGGAGCGGTTGTGGCGGTTGCAGATGACAAACAAATTCAAGATTCTCCATTCGATACTTTTTTATCCGATGACATTGACGTACATGAGTGGGAAAGCGTGGTTGTTTCTCCAGGCTGGAAACCTTCACACCCGCTGATCCAAAAATTCGTTGCCGCGGGAACACCTTTAACAAATGAAATTGATTTAGCATGGCAAATTAAGCAAGAAGAAGTTCCACATCAACGTTGGTTTGCGATAACTGGAACGAATGGAAAGACAACTACTGTTGAAATGACAGCAGCAGCTATGCGTGCAGGTGGCTTACATGCGATTGCTTGCGGCAACGTCGGAGATACAGTTATTGATGCGGTGGAGAGCAAAGACAAGTTTGATGTTTTAGTCCTTGAACTCTCATCCTTTCAAATCCACTGGATGCAATCTGCCCAATTCACTGCCAGCGCGATACTCAATATTGCAGATGATCACACAGATTGGCACGGAACATTCGAAGAGTACGCCCGAACAAAAATTTCATTACTGGACTCAAGTTCAACAGGAATCCTTAATGCTGATGATGGAGAAGTTGTTAAGAGGTGTTCAGCGTGGAAAGGTAGAAAAGTCTTCTTCTCACTTGATACTCCAGGACCTGGGGAAATTGGGGTTGTTGAGGAGTTATTAATTGACCGAGCATTTGTTGCAGATCCACAAGAAGCAGCGATGATCTGCGAGTTAACTGAGATTAAACCTACGGTTCCACATAATGTTTCCAATGCTTTAGCAGCTGCAGGGCTTGCACGGGCTGCCGGTATTGATCACGAACATATTAGAAGCGCACTTGCTTCATTTACTCCAGGGCGTCATCGAATTGAAGAAGTACTTACCCATTCAGGAGTTACATGGATTGATGATTCCAAAGCAACAAATCCGCACGCAGCTGCCGCATCGATCATGTCCGCACTCTCTGTTGTGTGGATTGCGGGCGGTCTAGCAAAAGGTGCGCGAATGGATGAACTAATTCAACGTTGCAGCAAGCGAATTAAAGCAGCCATCTTGATTGGTGAAGATAGAGAACTCATTGCACAAGCGATTCGCGAAAAAGCTCCGCACATCGCAGTTGTGCAGATAGATACACCTTCTAGTTATCACATTGGTTCTGCAGATAACTCACTCATGGAAGATGTTATTGAAGCTGCGCGTGGGTTTGCAGTCGAAGGTGACACCGTGCTCTTAGCACCGGCGTGTGCATCGATGGATCAATTTACGAACTACGCCGACCGCGGAGATCGTTTTGCTCAGGCAGTGAAAAAGGTGATTGCCGGTGAGTGAGACAACACAGAAGTTCTTGGCAAGACCTTCAAGTTCGTACAAAATATTAATGTGGTCAACGCTGGCACTGAGCATTCTGGGCGCCGTTATGGTTTTCTCTGCTTCTTCAATTTACTCTCTTGAAAATAAAGGAAATTCATTTTCAGTAATTGGACGTCAACTATTCTTTCTCATTCTCTCTATTCCACTTGGTTATCTGGCTTCACGACAAAAGTTAGATCGTTGGAAGAATTTTGCTCGTTTTGGATTCTTAATCTCGGCGGTAGTTTTGATTATTGTTGCGATTCCAGGTGTGGGAAAGAGCGTTAACGGAAACCAAAATTGGATCAGCCTTGGTTTTGTAGATATTCAGCCGAGTGAAATTGTAAAGATGCTCATGATTCTATGGGCGGCGCATATGTTGGCTACACGTGAGCATGCGGGACGTCACAACACGAATGTTCTAGCACTGATAACACCAGGGTTTGTGTTAGTGATGGGTTTGATCATGCTCGGAAGAGATCTAGGAACCACTGCAGTATTTGCTGCAATCTTGGCTGGATTACTCTGGGTATCTGGTGTTTCAGGGAAAATATTTGGCGGAGTTATTGCATCTGTTTTCTCTCTGATCGCTATTGCAATTGCAACTGCGCCATACCGCGCACAGAGGTTCTTAGTTGTTTTAGATCCATTTGCCCCTGAAGATTACAAAAATGCAGGATGGCAACCAGCTCACAGTTTGTTGGGACTTGCTAGCGGCGGGGTTTTCGGAGTTGGACTCGGTGCCAGTCGTCAAAAGTGGGGAAACCTAGCCGAAGCGCATACTGACTTTATTTTTTCTGTCATTGGTGAAGAGCTAGGTTTATTTGGAACACTCATTGTGTTATTGCTCTTTAGTGCTCTTATTTTTTCAATATTTAGAATTGCGCTGCGTGCGAAAGATCCGATGTCAAAGTATGCATGTGCGGGTATTGGCGCATGGATTGCTTTTCAAACTATCTTAAATATTGGTTCAGCCACTTCAATGATTCCAGTGGTTGGTGTAACACTTCCATTGGTGTCATATGGTGGCTCATCTCTATTGGCGACGTACATTGCGTTAGGTTTTGTTTTAGGGGCCGCACGCCGCGATCCTGCTGCCATGGCGGATTTGGATAAGAAGTAATGAAGACAATTGTTTTTGCAGGTGGTGGCACTGCTGGCCATGTTGAACCAGCCCTCTCCGTTGCAGAGCAATGGATGAAGGAAAACCCCGAGGATAAATGCATATTTATTGGCACTGCCTATGGTTTAGAAACAACACTTGTTCCGGCTGCAGGTTTTACTCTTCGAACAATCAAGAGAGTAGTTCTTAACCGAAAGGTTTCTCCATCGGTGCTACTTCTGCCATTTAACTTGTTTCAAGCAGTTATGCAGGCACGCGCAATTATAAAGGGCGCATCTCTGTTGATTGGTTTTGGTGGTTACGTAAGTGCTGCTTCCTACATTGCAGCGAAATCTTGTGGTGTTCCCATTGTTATTCACGAAGCCAATGCGCGTCCCGGAATAGCTAATCGGTTAGGTGCTCTGTTTACTTCCGCCCTTGCTATTTCGACTCCAGTAAAAAATGGTCCATTTAGCAGTGCCCTTATTACTGGCATGCCGTTGAAGTCATCAATTACATCAATCATTACTCGTCATGAGTCTGATTGGAGCCATGTACGTACTGCCTCCAAACGTGCTCTCGGTTTCGATGATTCTCTAGCCTTGGTTCTGGTAGTTGGCGGATCACAAGGTTCGCAAGTAATGAACACAGTGATTGAGCAATCGGTGGCATCGCTTCTTGAGAAGAGAATTCAAGTGATGCACTCTCTTGGCAAGAAGAACACGCTTCCATCTGCGCAATCGGGGTACCAACCACATTCTTACATTGCAGATATGGCAACTGCTTATCTTGCAGCAGATTTAGTTATTTCTCGATCTGGAGCAGTCACTTGTTCAGAGTTTGAAGCACTTGGCAAGTACGCATTATTTGTTCCGCTTGCGATTGGAAATGGTGAACAACTTCCCAATGCACAGCACCTCGCAGACCTTGGACGTGCACAAGTGATTTCCCAGAAGGAGTTCACATCAACGTGGCTCTTAAGTCATATTGATTCATTATTAGAAAGATCTAAAGCCCGCAGTGCGCAGGTTTCCACAGCAAATAGCACAGCCCATGAGAAGATTACGGCTCTCATGCAAAACGTGCTGAGTTCTCACTAGAAGACGGGGGAGTACGAACATGATTTCGCTCTCCGAACTATCAAGTAAGAAACTTCATTTCATCGGTATCGGTGGCGCAGGCATGAGTGGCTTAGCGCGAATTGCGTTAACACATGGTGCACAAGTCAGCGGTTCTGATGAAAAAGATTCATCCGTACTTGCTGCCCTCTCAGCCCTTGGTGCAACAGTTTTTTCTTCTCATAGCGCCGAGAATGTGCAGGGCGCAGATTTAGTTATTTACTCAAATGCTATTTCTCATTCAAACTCAGAACGCGTAACAGCTGATAAGTTACATATTCCTATCTATACACGTGCACAGGCGCTTGCCTTGCTGATGAGTGAATCAATAAGTATTGCTGTTGCCGGCACACACGGGAAAACAACAACCTCTTCCATGTTAACTGTTGCCCTACAAGCTTGCGGGGCGGATCCTTCCTTTGCAATTGGCGGAACGATTAGCGCATCAGGTTCAAATGCACACAGGGGCACAGGCAAATACTTCGTTGCCGAAGCTGACGAATCTGATGGCTCATTTATTGAGTACAAACCTTTTGGCGCCATCGTTACCAACGTCGAACACGACCATGTTGATTACTTTGCAACCCCTGCTGATGTGACTGCAGCATTTGAAGAGTTTGCCCAAACTATTTCACCGGATGGATTTCTTGTTTATTGTGCTGATGACCCTGGTTCACTCGCATTGGGGCGCACAAAGAGAAGTTTTGTGAGCATTTCATATGGTGAAAATCCTGAGAGCGATTTACATATAGATCAAGTAGAACTTGGCGCAAAAGGATCTCGTGCTCGTGCGCTCTGGCAAGGTAAATCCATTGGCCATCTCGAACTTAATGTTCCTGGTCGCCACAATATTGATAATGCAGCCGCGGCTCTTGCAGTTGGTTTACACCTTGGTTTACCTACTGCTGGATTGCTTGCTGGGTTGGCATCATTTGCCGGAACTGGTCGTCGCTTCGAATTAAAAGGAACCGTTCATGGCATTCGAGTGATCGATGATTACGGACATCACCCAACAGAGATTCGCGTAACACTAGATGCTGCGCGCAGGTATGCCGGAGATGGTCGACTGCTTGTAATTTTCCAACCACATAGATATTCGCGCACTCAAGCATTTATGTCTGAGTTCGCATCTGCCTTATCGCTGGCAGATGATGTCACTTTGCTTGAAGTGTATGCGGCAAGTGAAAAACCAATTCCAGGTGTGAGCTCGGAAGTAATCTCGGAATCAATGACAAATGGAAGATACATACCAAACTTCGTTGATGCAACGGATGCAATGATTGAAATGGCAAAACCAGGAGATGTGATTATCACGTTGGGCGCGGGAGATGTTTCATCTCTTGGACCAATTATTGTTGATGGACTAACCAAACGCTTCGCGAGTAATTAATTTTTACTGATGCCACGAATAGTTAAGGTTCTGATATCGGTACTGATCATTTCATCGCTTACTTATATATTGGGATGGTCCTCAGTATTTACAGTTAAGCGAGTTGAGTACAGTGGAATCACAAACCCCCTTCAAATTTCGACTGTAGAGAAAAAGGTTGGAAATCTCATTGGTACCAAACTTGCTCGTATAGAACCTCGTCAAAATGCCCGCAGCATTACATCGCTCTCATGGGTTGAACAGGCCGAAGTTTCTCGCAATTGGTTTTCAAGTTCGGTAACTATTTCGGTGAAAGCTCGAGAAGCTATTGGCGCACTCAATGGCAGATATATTGATTCGTCGGGAACGATTTTTGATCCTGTTGGAATATCTGCTGAAGTGCCACAGTTAAGCGCTCCCACTCCTGCCATCGGATTGGCAGCCGCCCAACTCTTTGCCTCCTTGCCCGAGGATTTTCGTCAGAGCATTACTTCGATGGGTGCCCGAAGTGCTAATGATTTCTCCATGGATATTGACGCTAATATCCAAGGCCAGAGTCGAGGCCTCACTCTTCGATTCGGAGATGCTGATGAAATAGATCTAAAAATCAAAGTATTTAAAGCACTTATAGAACGTAAGGAAAATAAAAACATTTCAACTGTTGATGTTTCTGCACCACATGCACCGATTGTTAAGTAAAAAATAATTTAAAAATAATTCGTGGCGATGTTTGCTTACGGAGTTAATTCGCTTTACTTTCACCTCACGCATAAGAGAGGACACTAAATCTCAACTCGAGGTTTACCGTTCTCAAGGAGGAGTACCGTGGCTTCACCGCAGAATTATTTAGCTGTCATCAAAGTAGTTGGAATTGGTGGCGGTGGAGTTAATGCAATCAATCGAATGATTGATGTCGGACTCAAAGGCGTCGAGTTCATTGCAATTAATACTGATGCACAACATTTGTTAATGAGTGATGCAGATGTGAAATTAGATATTGGTCGCAAATCAACTCGCGGACTTGGTGCAGGTGCAGCTCCTGAAAAAGGTCGTGAAGCAGCACTTGATCACATTGATGAAATTGAAGAAATTTTGCGCGGTGCAGACATGGTCTTCGTTACCGCAGGAGAAGGTGGCGGAACAGGAACCGGTGGTGCACCTGTAGTTGCAAAAATTGCACGTGAAATTGGAGCACTAACAATTGGTGTTGTCACCAAACCATTTAGTTTTGAAGGAAAGATTCGTACAGCTCAAGCAGAAGAAGGAATCGAAGCGCTTCGCTCCGAGGTGGACACACTTATAGTTATTCCTAACGATCGCTTATTAGCAATTTCAGATCGTTCAATTACTGCAGTAGATGCGTTCAAGAGCGCGGATCAAGTTCTACTCTCAGGTGTTCAAGGAATTACAGAAATAATCACACAACCAGGGTTGATCAATCTTGACTTTGCAGATGTTAAAACTGTTATGACAGGTGCAGGATCTGCACTGATGGGAATTGGTTCTGCTCGTGGAGAGAACCGAGCAATTCGCGCCGCAGAGCTTGCAATCTCAAGTCCGCTACTTGAGGCTTCAATTGATGGCGCCATGGGCGTACTTCTCTCTGTTGCTGGTGGTTCTGATCTTGGTTTGTTTGAAATCAATGAAGCGTGCGAACTTGTACAAGCTGCAGCTCATCCCAATGCAAAGATCATCTTTGGTACAACAATTGATGACGCGCTAGGTGATGAAGTTCGAATCACTGTTATCGCAGCAGGCTTTGATGGGGGAGAACCAAAGAAGGTATCCATTCCTGTAATCAATGCTGCAACGTTGGCAGGAAACGCTAATCCTGTTCCAAGCAACGACCCTCTTGCTGTCGCACTTGATCTTGAAGCTGACCTCACTCCTCGTCCTCGCGTGACATTTGAAGAGCTAGTTGCCGAAGATGAAATTGATGTTCCAGATTTCATGAAATAAGAGTGAGCTTTACATTCTTCACAGATCGCCTTGGTGGATTTAGCCAAGGCGATTTTTCTTCCCTGAATTTAGCTCTGCACGTCGATGATGATCCCGCTCTAGTTTTGCAAAATCGGAAAATTATCTCCGACAAATACGGACCAACTATGTACATGAATCAGGTACATGGAAATGCCGTAGAAGTTATTTCCAATACCGGACAAGTGAGCCCAACCTGTGATGCACTCGTAACAACAACTCCCGGAATCACATTAGCTGTGCTCACCGCAGATTGCATTCCTTTGTTGCTCACAAGTGAAAAGGTGGTTGCCGCCGTTCATGTAGGCAGACGTGGCTTAGTAAATGGTGTGGCAATTAAAACTGTACAGACCATGCGCGAACTCGGAGCCGGCACTATTACAGGCAAGTTGGGAGCATCAATTTGCGGCACTTGTTATGAAGTAGACCAAAATACTTTTGATGAAGTGACAGATGCATTTCCTTCGGCTCGTTCAAAGACAGCACAAGGTACTCCAGCGCTAGATCTCGCAAGAGCGTTGGCATCAGTGCTCAATGATTTATCCATCGAATGCGAAATAGATTCTCGATGCACCAATGAAGATTCACTACTCTTTTCTTACCGCAAATCCCAGCGCACTGGTCGTCAGGCAGGTTTAATTAGATTATGACTTCACGCTATGACGAGATTGCAAGTAATTTAGATCGCGTTCGCGAAGCTGTTAAAAGCGCTGTCACATCAGCGGCGCGAAAGTATGAAGACATCACATTGATTGCTGTTACAAAGACTTTCCCAGTCAGTGATGTTCATATTTTGGCTAGCCTCGATGTCCATCATTACGGCGAAAATAGAGATTCAGATGCGGCCCCAAAAGCAGCCGCAGTTCCTGGTACCTGGCATTTTCAAGGGCAGATACAGAGCAACAAATTGAAATCAATTGCATCGTGGGCACATGTCATTCATTCACTCGATGAGGCTCGTCATATACAAGCCTTAGACAAAGTAGCTATTCATCGCATCGGAGTTTTTCTGCAGGTTTCTCTAGATGGCGCAGAAGGTAGAGGTGGAGCAGCTCCTGCGGATTTATCAGCACTGGCTGATTCAGTACTGGGTTCTACTCATTTGGATTTAATGGGGCTAATGGCAGTTGCCCCTCTGGAAGTTTCCAGTGATCAGGCTTTTGAAAAACTGGCCACTATTTATGGTGGATTTAAGGCCTCATATCCGATGGCGACTTCGTTATCTGCTGGCATGAGTAATGACTTTGAATCAGCGATTTCCCATGGTGCGACACATATCCGCGTGGGCAGTTCAATCCTCGGTTCACGCCCAACACCCCAGTAACCTTTTAACCATGTCGAATGCAATGCGCCGTGTCGCAAACTACCTAGGTTTAGTTGATGACCCAGAAATCCAGAGCACAGTAGAAGCACCAGCTGAACGCGTTCCTGATGTACGTATTCGCACTCGCGAACCACGTCACATTGCGCCAGTGCTTCATCAAGAGAGCACTCCACAACTTGATCTTCCATCTCTAGATCGAATCATTACTTTGCACCCACGTTTCTATAACGAAGCGCGCACAATCGGTGAGCACTATCGTCAAGGAAATCCAGTAATTATTAATTTAACTGACATGGATGAATCAGAACGTAAGCGCCTCGTAGATTTTGCAAGTGGTCTTGTATTTGGTCACAACGGAACAATTGAGCGCGTGACTTCAAAAGTTTTCCTACTCTCACCTGCAAATGTGAAGGTAAGTAGCGAAGATAAAGCTGCTGCAGCTGAAGCAAGTTTTTTCAATCAGAGCTGATAGTTAATTCATGTTACGTATCGGATCGATACTTCATTTAATTCTGCAATTATTCTTATTTGCTCTATTAGGACGTTTGATTCTTGATTACGTCCGCATGTTCAAACCATCGTGGCGACCAAGTGGAATCATTCTGATTCTGGTCGAAGCGATTTATACAATCACAGATCGCCCGATGAATTTCGTCCGCCGATTTGTACCACCTCTTCGCTTAGGTGGAGCATCAATTGATTTATCTTTTATCGTTCTCTTTTTCGCGGTGCAGTTACTAATGCCGCTTGTGTTGCTGATTTAGCTCTTCAGCAATTTTGCGTTAAACCCAACTTCACCATCTAACACTGGCAGGCTGGCATCGCGAGTGAATTTGGTTGCAAGCACTTCTGCGCTGATGTGTTCTTGCGCTGATTCAACTGCGGCAACAATCTCAGCAGGAGCATTCCACGCAACAGTAATGCGATCTGAAATATCAAAACCACTTGTTTTACGGGCATCTTGAATAAAGCGAATTACCTCACGCACGTTTCCAGCAGCAATTAGCTCAGGCGTTAGTTCGAGGTCTAGAGCAACGCTCTCGCCTTCATGACTTGCAACCATCCACCCGGTGCGGGGTACTTCAGTGATTACAAGATCATCTAATTCAATGCTCCAGGTGCCTACTTGCGCACTACCTGATGAGCGAAGAGTTTTAACAAGTGCAGTGGCATCTGTTGCTGCAATTGCTTTGGCAATCGCCTGAACCTCTCCGCCAAATTTTGCACCGAGTGAGCGAAAGTTCGCTTTAACTGAGATATCTACTAAGTCCCCATCGGCGTTAGCGATGTCTGCAAGGTCTGCGACATTTAATTCATCAGCAATCTGCTCGCGCATATCACTTGGCAACGCTGCCCAACCGCTGGCTGCAATAAGAGCACGGCTAAGTGGTTGTCGAATCTTGATTCCAGATTCAGCACGAGCTGCTCGTCCTAACTCAACGATGCGCCTAGTTAGTGCAACTTGTCCAGAAAGAACTGTGTCGATATCACTTGGGTTAGCAACGGGAAAATCTGAAAGGTGCACTGATTTTGTTGCGGTTGGATCAACTGGGCGAACAAGTTCTTGCCACACATGCTCAGAAATGAAGGGAACCATTGGAGCTAGTAGCTGAGTAAGCGTTGTGAGACATTCGTGCAGAGTCGCAAGTGCTGCAACATCGCCATCCCAGAAGCGTCGACGTGAGCGACGGACATACCAATTTGAAAGATCATCAATAAATTGCGCAAGAGCTTTACCTGCGCCTTGTGAATCAAAGTTAGTAAGACATTGCTCAACTTCATTAATGAGTATGGAGAGCTCGGAAATAATCCAACGATCCATCACGGGGCGCGTATTGCGCGCAGGAGATTGGGATAGATCAAAGTTGGATGCTTGGGCGTATAAAGAGTGGAAAGAGATGGTGTTCCAATACGTCAGAAGAGTCTTTCTGACAACATCACTAATTGCATCATGACCAACACGACGGGCAGACCATGGCGAACCTGCTGCCAACATGTACCAACGGACTGCGTCGGCTCCATGTTGATCCATCAGCGCCATTGGTTCTAGAACATTTCCAAGGTGCTTACTCATCTTGCGACCATCTTTATCAAGAATATGTCCCAGACATAAGACGTTTTCATACGATGACTTATCGAAAACCAGTGTTCCAATCGTCATCAATGTGTAAAACCATCCGCGAGTCTGATCGATTGCTTCGCAAATAAAGTCAGCAGGGTAGGAAACTTCAAACTTTTCCTTGCTGCCTTCTTGATGTGGGTATCCCCATTGCGCAAATGGCATGGCGCCAGAGTCATACCAACAATCGATTACTTCAGGAACTCGCACCATAGTTTCTGAACACTCGGTGCATGCAAAAGTTATGTCATCAACAAATGGTCGATGTGGGTCGAGGGTAGAGAGTTCTTGCCCAGCACGCGCACCAAGATCTGCAAGGGATTCAACGCAGACTTCATGTTTGTTCTCGCATCGCCAAATAGGAAGTGGCGTGCCCCAATAACGATTACGCGAAAGAGCCCAGTCAATATTGTTGTTGAGCCAATCACCATAGCGACCAGTTTTGATAGTTTCTGGGTACCAATTAGTTGCAGCGTTTTCACGCAGTAGCTCATCTTTAATTGATGTAGTGCGGATGTACCACGATGGTTGTGCGTAATAAATAAGAGCAGTGTGACAACGCCAGCAATGTGGGTAAGAGTGCTCATATGGTTGGTGACGGTAAAGAAGTCCACGAGTTTTCAACTCTTTAACAAGTGGCTTATCTGCATCCTTAAAAAACATTCCGCCAACAGGTTCAACATCTGCAAGAAAGTGACCATCTGGGGCAACAGGATTAACAACTGGCAAACCATAAGCGCGGCACACCTGTAAGTCATCGGCGCCAAAGGCAGGGGATTGGTGAACTAATCCTGTTCCATCTTCTGTTGTCACATAATCAGCCAAGACAACAAAGTGAGCATCCGGAATTTCTACGTAATCAAATGGACGCGAATAATTTGTTCGCTCAAGATCTTTACCGCTGATCTTCTTCAGGATTTTTACTTCACCCTGTAACTTCTCGAGTAGCGGTTGGGCAATTACCAACACTTCTGTTTTTTCTTCATGCGTTACTTGAGCCGCTACGTATTCAACCGATGGATTTACAGCGATTGCGGTATTTGAAACTAGAGTCCAAGGAGTAGTAGTCCAGACAAGTAGCGCCGCACCTAGTTCTTGAAGAGGCCCTGATGTAATTGGAAAGCGAACATAAACAGACGGATCCGTAACTGTTTCATAGCCTTGCGCTAATTCGTGATCTGATAATCCAGTTCCGCAACGTGGGCAATATGGTGCAACGCGGTGGTCTTGAACAAGCAGACCCTTTTTGTGAATCTGCGAAAGACTCCACCACACACTTTCAACGTATGCAGGAGCCATAGTCCAATACGCTTCATCGAAATCAACCCAGAAACCCATTCGATTCGTCATTGCAGTAAATGCATCTACGTGACGTGTGACAGATTCACGACACTTGTCATTGAATTGCGCGATACCAAATTTTTCGATGTCACCTTTGCCGTTAAAGCCCAACTCTTTTTCAACTGCAATTTCAACAGGAAGCCCGTGACAATCCCAACCAGCTTTACGAACTACTTGCTTGCCTTTCATTGTGTGAAAGCGCGGAAAGACATCCTTGAACACACGAGCTTCAATGTGGTGAGTACCAGGCATTCCATTTGCAGTGGGAGGGCCTTCATAAAATGTCCAGGTTTCTGCACCGGCGCGACCTGTAACAGATTCTTCAAAGACGCCATTAGCTCGCCAAAAATCCAGGATGGAGTGTTCCATTGCTGGAAGATCGATCTGGGCGGGAATTGGGCGAAAGGACATAAGAGGGGAAGTCTATTCCATGCTCATGCGTAACTTTCTTCGTGGCGAAGTTGGTACTCACGCCTTAATCGGCATAAGGTGCGCGGCGTGCCGAAGAAACCGTTGAAAAAAGCCATCAAGAAAGCAGTCAAGAAGGCTGCAAAAAAGGTGGCTAAAAAGGCTCCGGCTAAAAAAGTTGCGAAGAAGGCACCAGCTAAGAAAGCTCCTGCGAAGAAGGTCGCCGCAAAGAAAGCGCCAGCAAAAGCAGTTAAGAAAAATCCGGGTCGCCCATTTCCTTCAAAGACAACACTGACTGTTGATGAAAAATCTCAGACAGTAAGTGTTAAGACAATTGTTGCTCCTCAGAACACACCTGTCGTTGAAGAGCGTCGTTTAGTGATGCCACCACCTGCTCGCCCAGTAAAAAGTGGAAAGAAAATTGCTCCGCTCAAGCCAATTAAGCAGGCACCAACTCCGATAGTTGTATCTGAGAGCGAATCAGCATGGAACGCTGCCGAGTTAAAAGCGATCCGGAGCGAACTAGCGAAAGAATTAGTACGTCTACAAACAGAGCTATCAGCTATCGAGCGTGAAATGGATGCTCTCATTGCCGATGCCGGAGACGGTGCAGGAGATGATCAGGCGGATGCTGGTACCAAGACATTTGAACGCGAACATGAAATGTCACTTGTGATTAACGCTCGCGACATGGTTTTGCAAACAGAACGCGCCCTCGAGCGCATCGACACTAAAACTTATGGCAACTGCGAAGAGTGCGGTTCACCTATTGGTAAAGCACGACTTCAAGTTTTCCCACGCGCAACACTCTGCATGCTCTGCAAGCAGAAAGAGGAACGGCGCTAATAATGCGCCCGTGGCGCTCCCTCTATCTCACCGCCTGGGTTGTTTGGTTAATTGATCTAGGCACAAAAGTCTGGGCCGTAGAAGTTTTATCTTCTCGGGCAAATGTCCAAATAATAGGTTCGTTTTTGCAACTCACATTTGTTCAAAACTCTGGTGCTGCATTTGGTATCGGTGCAGGAAGCACAATCATCTTTACATTCTTTGCACTCGCAGTTCTAATTTTTATTACTCGCTATGCGCTACAGATAACTTCTAAGGGATGGGCTCTGGTTTGCGGGCTTGTGCTCGGCGGAATTCTGGGCAATCTCACTGATCGAATTTTCCGTGAACCTAGCTTCTTGCAAGGACACGTTATTGACTGGATTCAAATACCGAATTGGCCGGTATTTAACATCGCAGATACCGCTATTGTGATTGCAGCAGTAGTCGCAATAATTCTGACTATTCGAAACATCTCACCGATTACGCCAAAAGATCCGAGTTGAAAATGAGCCGAGTTTCACGAACCTTGTCTGTTCCCGAGGGAGTAGCAGGAGAGCGAATTGATAGCGCGCTGACTCGAGTACTTGGACTATCTCGAACTGCAGTTGTTCGCCTCCTTGAAGATGGCGACATCACAACTTCTGGAAAAGCCATGGGCAAATCTGACAAGGTTGCAGCAGGACAGATAATCGAAGTATTGATGCCCGAAGAGAAGAACGCCGAACCAATTCCACTTACCCCCATTCCAGGTTTATCAATTATTTATAACGATGAATCAATAGTTGTCATCGATAAACCTGTTGGCTGCGCTGCTCATCCAAGTCCAGGTTGGGAAGGTCCTACAGTTGTTGGCGCACTTACTGCAGCTGGTTACACAATTTCTACAAGCGGTCCGGCAGAGCGTGCAGGCATTGTGCATCGTTTAGATGTTGGAACAAGTGGATTAATGGTTATTGCAAAAACCGATCAGGCGTACACATTTCTTAAGGATGCATTTAAATCTCGCACAGTCACAAAGATTTATCACGCACTGATTCAAGGACACATGGATCCGAGTACCGGAACAATTGATGCGCCAATTGATCGACATCCAAAAGAAGATCATCGATTTGCAGTTGTTGCTAATGGAAAAGAGAGTATTACTCACTACGAAGTTATCGAGTTTTATCGTGGTGTTTCTTTAGTTCAGGTAGAACTCGAAACTGGCCGCACCCATCAAATTCGAGTTCACTTTTCTGCACTCCGCCATCCACTAGTTGGCGATCTAACTTATGGCGCAGATCCTGTTCTTGCGGCCTCACTATCAATGAGTCGTCCATGGTTACACGCCATGCAACTCGAACTCAATCATCCAGTAACAGGAGAGCGCTTAACCTTTAATGCGCCATACCCTGCTGATCTCACAAATGCTCTGGCGTTGCTTTCAAGCGCAGTTCTTCCGTAGCGACTAATCTCACCACCGATGTCCTCTTTTGCCCACCTTCACGTACATACCGAGTATTCAATGCTCGATGGTGCCGCGCGCGTTGCTGACCTCGTAGCAGAAGTAGCGCGTCAAGAGATGCCAGCAATTGCCATGACAGATCACGGCAATGTATTCGGAGCATTTGATTTTTACAAACAAGCAAAAAAAGTTGGCGTTAAACCAATCATTGGAATTGAAGCGTACGTCGCTCCGGAATCTCGCTTTGAGAAAAAGCGCGTCAAGTGGGCCGATGGTGGCGAAGATGATGTCTCTGGTGGCGGCGCATATACGCACATGACCATCTTGGCCGAAAACAATGAAGGTCTTTCTAATCTATTTCGTCTCTCATCCCTTGCATCTCTCGAAGGCTATTACTACAAGCCGCGAATGGATCGCGAGCTACTGACTCGTTATTCAAAGGGTTTGATTGCAACAACTGGATGTCCCGGTGGAGAAATTCAAACACGTCTTCGTATGGGCGCATTCAAAGAAGCAATGGCTGCAGCGTCTGATTACCGCGACATTTTCGGGCGCGACAATTTCTTTTTAGAAATTATGGATCACGGTATTGATATCGAATCTCGCGTGAAGGCTGATCTGCTAAAACTCGGTAAAGAACTCGGATTACCTCTGCTTGCAACCAATGACCTTCACTACACATTTAACGAGGATGCACGTTCTCATGAAGCGCTTTTGTGTGTTCAATCAGGATCCACCCTTGCAGATCCCAAGCGATTTAAATTCGATAACGACGAGTTCTATCTCAAGACCCCTGCGCAGATGCGAGAACTCTTTAAGGAGATTCCAGAGAGTTGCGATAACACACTTCTGATTGCAGAACGCTGCAATGTCACTTTGCGTGAAGGTGAGAATTTGCTGCCACGCTTTGAAGTTCCTTCCGGTGAAACTGAAGATTCATGGCTGATTAAAGAGTCAGAGCGCGGATTAATAGAGCGCATGGGTGCACGCGTTACCGATGAACATCGCGCGCGTTTGAAATACGAATTAGATGTCATGATCAAGATGGGCTTTCCTGGATACTTCCTGGTTGTTGCAGACCTTGTTACTCACGCAAAGAAAGTTGGTATCCGAGTTGGTCCTGGTCGTGGGTCTGCTGCAGGTTCTTTGGTTGCATACGCACTTGGAATTACGGGCTTAGATCCGCTCGAACATGGATTGCTCTTTGAGCGCTTCTTGAACCCAGAACGTATTTCCATGCCAGATATTGACCTTGACTTCGATGAACGTCGCCGCAGCGAAATGATTCGCTATGCAACCACAAAATACGGCGAGGATCGCGTTGCTCAGATTATTACGTACGGCACAATTAAATCTAAGCAAGCAATTAAAGACTCCACACGTGTACTTGGTTATCCATATGCAATTGGTGAAAAGCTAACGAAAGCATTGCCGCCATCTGTTATGGGAAAAGATATTTCTCTTGCTGGTGTATTTGATCCTAGTAATGATCGATATTCAGAAGCTGGAGAGTTTAGAACTCTCTATGAGAGTGATCCAGATTCCAAAACCGTTGTTGATACTGCGATGGGTCTTGAAGGACTTAAACGCCAATGGGGAGTGCACGCAGCTGGTGTGATTCTTTCTCGCGAACCTTTATTAGATGTAATTCCTATTCATCGCCGTGAAGCCGACGGTTCCATCATCACTCAATTCGATATGGGTGCGTGTGAAGCAACGGGTTTGCTCAAGATGGATTTTTTGGGACTTCGAAACTTATCTGTACTCGATGATGCGTTACTAAATATCAAAGCAAATAAGGGCGTAGATGTTGTACTTGAAGATCTCACACTCGATGATAAGAAAACATTTGAACTTCTTTCTCGTGGCGATACATTGGGTGTCTTCCAATTAGATGGTGGCCCAATGCGCGCACTATTGCGCAGCATGTCACCGGATTCATTCCAAGATATTTCAGCGGTAATTGCTCTTTATCGTCCGGGCCCAATGGGTGAAAATGCTCATAACAACTACGCAGACAGAAAAAATAAGCGCAAACCTGTCGAGCCGATTCATGCTGAATTATCTGAAGTCCTCAATGAAATTTTGGGCGATACCTACGGCTTAATTGTTTACCAAGAGCAGGTTATGGCAATTGCGCAAAAGGTCGCTGGTTTCTCACTTGGCCGTGCGGATTTATTGCGTAAGGCAATGGGCAAGAAGAATAAGGAAATTCTAGATAAAGAATATGTTCCATTCGAAGCAGGCATGAAAGCAAATGGATTTGGAAATGCTGCAATTAAACGTCTATGGGATGTTCTTATTCCGTTCTCGGATTACGCATTTAACAGAGCACATAGTGCGGGATATGGCGTAGTTTCATATTGGACCGCTTATCTAAAAGCGAACTATCCAACGGAATACATGGCTGCCCTTCTTACATCTGTGCGAGATGACAAAGATAAGTCTGCGCTTTATTTGAGCGAGTGTCGTCGTATGGGAATTCAAGTTCTGCCACCAGATGTTAATGAATCAGATGCCGAGTACACACCACGTGGGACTGACATTAGATTCGGACTTGCTGCGATTAGAAACGTTGGCGAAGGCGTTGTTGCATCCATAAAGAGTGGTCGCGATGCAAAGGGTCGCTACCAATCATTTGGAGATTTCTTAGCAAAAGTTGATGCACAAGTTTGCAATAAGAAGACGATTGAATCTCTGATCAAATCTGGTGCCTTTGATTCTTTGGGCCACACACGTAAAGGTTTAATGGCTGTTTATCTTGAAGCAATTGATTCGGTAATCGAGACCAAGCGCGCAGAAGCAATTGGTCAATTTGATTTATTCGGGGGAGAGTCAGCAACTTCAGTGTCAAATGTTGCACTCGATATTCCTGAAGGCGAATGGGAAAAAGCGATGCTTCTGTCTTATGAACGAGAGATGCTTGGGCTCTACGTTTCAGATCATCCACTGCTCGGCGTTGAACATGTTTTGCGCGCTGGCACTGATATGTCCATTAGCGAATTACTAGATGATGGTGGACATCATGATCAGATAGTCACAATTGGTGGATTAATTACTTCAGTAACACGAAAAGTCACTAGACAAGGTGCGTCTTGGGCCGTTGTCACTATCGAAGATCTCGAAGGCTCACTTGAAGCTCTGTTCTTCTCAAATACTTACAATCAATACGCGCTAACCCTGACTGAAGATCGCATTGTCTTAATTCGTGGCCGAGTTGATAAGCGCGAAGATCAAGTGCGTTTTACTGCCCTTGAAATGAAGAGCGCTGATGTCAGTGCCGCGCCAACTGGACCTCTGGTTATTACCCTGCCTATTAATCAATGCACACCACCTGTGGTTGATCGCATGAAAGAGATACTTCGTTCACACCCTGGAAAGCGCGAAGTTCATTTGCATCTTGATGAAAATGGAATGCGAACAGTCATGAAATTAGAGACTTTGATTACGTCATCACCATCTCTCAGCGCTGATCTGAAATCAATTCTCGGGCCTAACTGCCTTCAGGGCTAGTAGAATTAGGTATTCCAGCAAGCCGATTTTTTAAGACATAGTGAGGCACGCCAATGATGCGTTTAGTCGACCTTCGCGGTCAACGCCTATCTAAAGCTGGATATACAAATATCATTCCGCGCGCAGCACTCGATGTTGCAGAAGCTATGAAATTAGTTGAACCAATTTTGGCTCGAGTAAAAAATGGAACTGAAAGTGATTTAATCGCACTCGCGAAAGAATTTGATGGCATCGCTCCACAATCAATTAAGGTGCCACGCGCAGAACTCACTCGAGCACTTGCAGAATTAGACCCAGAGATCCGTACAGCACTTGAACTCTCAGCAGATCGCATTAGAAAAGTTCACAACGATCAACGTCGCAGTGAAACCGTAACGCGAGTAGTCGATGGTGGAAACGTCACCGAGAAATGGATTCCCGTAGACCGCGTTGGTTTGTATGTGCCAGGAGGTCGCGCCGTTTATCCAAGTAGCGTGATGATGAATGTAATTCCAGCACAAATTGCACAGGTGCAGAGCATCGCAATCGCTTCGCCACCTCAAAGTGATTTTGGCGGTTTACCGCACCCAACAATTCTTGCTACGTGCGAATTGCTTGGCGTCACCGAGGTGTATGCAGTCGGGGGAGCACAAGCAATTGCTCTCTTTGCATACGGCATGGAAGACCTCTGTGAAAAGTGTGATCTCGTTACTGGTCCTGGAAATATTTATGTTGCCGCCGCTAAACGCGCACTCCGTGGAATTATCGGAATTGATTCAGAAGCTGGTCCAACTGAGATTGCTATCGTTGCAGATGAAACTGCCATAGCCGCCGATGTTGCAGCTGATTTGATCAGCCAAGCAGAACACGATGTCATCGCCGCTGCAGTTCTTATAACTAATAGCGAGAAACTCATTGATGATGTTCAAAAAGAGTTATCAATTCGCGTAGCTCGCACAAAGCACTCTGCCAGAATTAAAGAAGCTCTCACGGGAATTCAGTCAGCATGCGTGTTGGTTGATTCAACCGAACACGGTCTTGAAGTAGCAAATGCTTATGCTGCAGAGCACCTTGAAATTCAAACAAAAAATAGTGCCAAAGATGCAGAGCAGATTCGCAACGCTGGAGCAGTTTTCATTGGTCGCTTCTCTCCGGTATCACTCGGTGATTATTCAGCAGGCTCTAATCACGTATTACCTACTGGTGGGTGTGCTTGTCACTCAAGTGGTTTATCTGTGCAAACTTTCTTGCGCGGTTTACATTTCATCGAATATAGCGAGAGTGCGTTTACTGACATCGCACCAACGGTTATCACTCTTGCTAACTCAGAAGATCTTCCTGCACACGGTGAAGCTATGAGCGTTCGTTTAGAGAAGAAGGGTAAATCATGAGTACGTGGCCACAATGGTTGCCCCTACGCGAAGAACTAGTTCCGATGTCGCCTTACGGTGCTCCTCAAGTCACTGCGGAAGCATCACTAAATACAAATGAGAATCCTTTTTCTCCATCGCCTGCTTTGATTAAAGCAATAGCCGATCGAGTCAGTGCGATTGGTGCACAACTCAATCGCTATCCTGATCGTGAAGCAACATCACTTCGTACAGCACTTGCTTCATATGTAAATTCTCAATCAGACACATCCATTGATATCTCAAATGTATGGGCGGCCAATGGCAGCAATGAAATTATTCAATCTATTTTTCTAGCATTCGGTCGCAAATCTGCCCTGGGTTTCACACCTTCTTATTCGATGCATCCACTCATCGCGAAAGTAACTGCTACGCCATGGATTGATGGAACACGTCGCAAAGATTTCACATTGGATTGCGATGCGGCTTCTGCTCAGATCGAATCTCTCAGACCAGCCCTAACCTTTATTACAACACCGAATAATCCAACCGGAAGCGCTGTACTAATAAGTGAAATTGAGAGTCTCGCACGCAGCACTAAATCTGTTGGAGGATTACTCGTAATAGATGAGGCGTATGCAGAGTTCTCATCAGAAAAATCTGCAGTGACTTTGATTGAAAAGTATCCAAATGTTGTTGTCATCAGAACTATGAGCAAGGCTTTTGCATTCGCTGGCGCACGCGTCGGATATTTAGTTGCACACCCTTCTGTCATCGATGCAATGAGACTTGTCCGTCTTCCGTATCACCTCAGTGCTTTGACCCAAGTTGCAGCCAGTGCAGCACTTGAGTTCAGCGATGAGTTATTGGCAACTGTGCAGGGTTTAATTGCTGCACGTGAAGATGTTGCCAGTCGTATGGAGCAATTAGGCCTTGAAGTCGTTCCAAGTTGCTCGAATTTCTTGCTCTTTTCGGGTTTCAAGCGAGCGAGTGCAGATGTATGGAAAGATTTGCTAGATAAAGGGGTTCTCATCCGCGATGTGGGCCTTGAAGGTTATTTGCGAGTAACCATCGGCAACGAAGCCGAAAACAATAAATTCTTATCAGCGTTAAAAGATGTTCTAAACAAGTAAAGACAAGCCGAGGAGATTGAAAAATGAGAAGTGCCCGCGTCGAACGTACAACGAAAGAGTCAAGCGTTCTTGTAGAACTAAATCTTGACGGACAGGGCAATATTTCCGTTGACACAGGCGTTGCATTCTTTGACCACATGCTTTCGCAATTAGGTAAGCACTCAGGTTTCGATCTCACAGTTAAAACAACTGGTGACATTGACGTTGACTCTCACCACACCGTTGAAGATACATCCCTCGCATTTGGACAAGCACTTCGCGAAGCACTCGGCGATAAAACAGGTATCCGTCGTTTCGGTGATGCCATGGTTCCACTCGACGAAGTTCTGGTCCAAGCAGCTGTTGATCTTTCGGGTCGTCCATATTTGGTACACCGTCAACCAGAAATCGTTGAATTAATCGGAACCTTTGACACAACACTTGGAAAGCACATTTGGGAATCAATAGTTGCCGAAGCGCGCATCGCACTTCACATCAGAGTTCTTGAAGGTCGCAACGCTCACCACGTCTTTGAAGCACAATTCAAAGCGGTCGCTCGTGCGCTACGTGATGCGGTTTCATTAGACGCACGTGTCACAGGAGTTCCATCTACTAAGGGCGTTCTTTGATAGCAATCTTGGATTACGGATCGGGGAATCTACGATCTGCCCAACGTGCATTTGCTACAACAGGTCACGATGTAGAAATCACATCTGATTTAGATGTTGCTTTGAAAGCTGATGGATTAGTTGTGCCCGGAGTAGGTGCATTCGCTGCATGCATGAACGGCATTAATGAAATCAGCGCGGCAGAAGTTATTCGTGCAAGAAAAGACGCAGGAAAGCCAACTTTAGGAATCTGCATCGGAATGCAAATACTTTTTAGTGACGGACTAGAACATGGCAACCACAAAGGAATTGGAATGTGGAACGGAAAAGTGAGCCAATTAGATGCTCCAATTCTTCCTCACATGGGTTGGAATACAGTCGAAGTTACAGGCTCATCGAAATTATTTAAAGGCGTAGAAAAAGAGTCTTTTTACTTCGTACACTCATATGCTGCAAAGAAATCTGTCGGTCAATCGCAAGCATGGACCACGCATGGTGAAAAGTTTTTATCTGCCGTAGAAGATGGCGCACTTTGCGCAACACAATTTCATCCAGAGAAATCTGGAAAAGCTGGTCTTACATTAATTGCTAACTGGAGTGCAGGCTTATGAGCTATCTCGAACTATTGCCAGCCGTTGATGTTAAAGATGGTAAAGCCGTTCGTTTGGTACAAGGCGAATTAAGCAAAGAAACAACGTATGGCTTGCCACTTGATGCGGCTCTCGATTTCCAAAAATCAGGCGCCGAATGGATACACCTTGTAGATCTCGATGCGGCATTTGGAATTGGTAGCAATGCCGATTTACTGGCAGATGTTATTGGCGCGCTAGATATTAAAGTTGAATTATCTGGCGGAATTAGAGATGACGAATCGTTGCGTAAAGCACTTGCCACTGGTTGCACTCGAGTGAATTTAGGAACCGCGGCCCTTGAAAATCCTGAGTGGACATCACGTGTCATTGCAGAGTTTGGCGATCGCATTGCAGTTGGACTAGATGTACGAGGTCAGATTTTGTCTGCGCGTGGTTGGACTCGAGACGGTGGTGATTTATTCGAAACCATTGAACGCCTCGATAAAGATGGTTGTGCGCGATACGTCGTTACCGATGTCACTAAAGATGGAACATTGGCTGGACCGAACCTTGAATTACTAAAAAGTGTGTGTGCAGTTACAAGAGCACCAGTTGTTGCAAGTGGTGGGATTTCAAATTTGATTGATATTGAAAATTTGGCTGCCCTCAGAAGCATCGGAGTTGAAGGCGCAATTGTTGGCAAGGCACTCTACGCCGGTGCATTTACTTTAGAACAAGCTCTAGAAGTGAGCAGACGATGACATTGTCAGTTCGAATAATTGCTTGCTTGGACGTAACTGATGGTCGTGTTGTTAAAGGCGTTAACTTCACAGATTTAGTGGATGCCGGCGATCCAGTGGAAATGGCTTCACTCTACGGTTCCGAAGGTGTGGATGAGTTAACATTTCTAGATATTTCAGCGAGTTCAGCAGGACGCGAAACTACTCTCGATGTTGTTAGACGAACAGCAGAACAGGTTTTTATCCCTCTCACAGTGGGCGGTGGAATCCGAAGCGCAGAAGATGTAAACCAATTACTTCGTGCCGGCGCGGATAAAGTTTCAATTAATACAGCAGCTTTAAAGCGCCCAGAACTTATCTCAGAAATTGTTGATCGATTTGGTTCACAAGTATTAGTTCTCTCAGTTGATGCAAGACGAGCACGTACCGAATCTGGATTTGAAGTAACCACACATGGTGGGCGTGAGAGCTCTGGAGTCGATGCAATTGCATGGGTTGAAAAAGCGTGCGCACTAGGAGTTGGAGAAATTTTGCTCAACTCCATGGATGCTGATGGAACTCGTGCGGGCTATGACCTAGGAATGATTTCTGCCGTCAGATCAGTTTCTAAAGTCCCATTAATTGCAAGCGGGGGAGCAGGTGCGCTCTCTGATTTTGCTGCGGCCCTTGATGCCGGCGCCGATGCTCTTCTCGCAGCGAGTGTTTTTCACTTTGGGATTCACCGAATTGGTGATGTGAAGTCATATCTGAGCGCTGCGGGATATTGCATTCGCACGCCCAATAACTCTTAGGGCAGAATTGCGCTATGAGCAGCAATGAATTGTCAGCAGAAGTGATTGCTTTGCTCAAAGATCCCAACCTTTTAATACCTGCGATTGCCCAGGATGTTCACTCCAAAGAAGTTTTAATGCTTGCCTATGTTAATCAACAAGCTTTGGCACACATGATTGCAACTTCTACCGGAACATATTGGTCTCGCTCTCGCAACGAATTATGGGTAAAAGGCGCGACGTCAGGACATACGCAAAAAGTTATTTCACTCGCACTTGATTGCGATGGCGATGCTCTGCTCATTTCTGTAGAACAGATTGGAGCGGCTTGTCATACGGGCGAAAAAACTTGTTTTCATCAGCCGATTCAACTGGCATGAATCTAGAAGAGTTTCGTTTATATGCACGCAACTACAATGTAATTCCTGTAACTCGCAAGCTTCTTGCTGATGGCGAAACTCCACTCGGTATTTATCGCAAACTTGCAAAGAGTGCCCCAAATACTTTCTTGCTTGAATCCGCCGAACATGGCGGCGCATGGTCACGCTATTCATTTATAGGTGTTCGCACAGAATCAACATTGAGCGAAAAAGATGGAGCAGCAGTATGGCTTGGAACGTATCCGGCCGGTGCGCCCCAAGGGATAGATCCACTGCAGGCACTTCGTATCAGTGCATCTCATTTAAAGTCACCAGTTATTGATGGTCTTCCACCACTGACCGGTGGATTAGTTGGGTACATGGGATATGACACAGTGCGCCGATTAGAAAAAATTGGCAACTCTTCTTTTAAAGACTTACCACTGCCGGAGTTAGCCTTCATGCTCACAAGCGATCTTGCAGTTATGGATCACAGTGACGGCACCGTGACGTTAATCGCTAATGCAATTAACTGGGATGCTAGTGATAATCGAATTGATGAAGCGTACGCAGAATGTGTCGCACGACTAGACCGCATGCAGCAAGAATTAAATGCTCCACTCGAAGGATTTGTCAGCGCGCTTGAAGTCCGCACACTTCCAGATTTTGACTCAAATACAACTGAAGAAAAGTATCGCCAATCTGTTAAAGAGATTAAAGAAGAGATCTTAGCCGGAGAGGCTTTTCAAGTTGTTCTTTCCCAGAGATTTAGCGTTGACGTTAAGGCCGAACCTATTGATATCTATCGAATGTTGCGCCTGCACAATCCAAGTCCTTATATGTACCTCTTTCAATTTAGTGATGGCATAAGTGTCGTTGGATCAAGCCCTGAAGCACTCGTTAAAGTAAATCAAAAAGAGGTAATGGTTCATCCAATTGCAGGTACCAGAAAGCGATCGGCATCACCAGAGATAGATAAGAAATTAGCTGAAGAGTTATTGGCAGATCCAAAGGAACGCGCAGAGCACTTGATGCTCGTAGATCTAGGTCGCAATGATTTAGGTCGAATCTGCGAACCAGGAAGTGTTGAAGTAATTGATTTCATGCACATCGAACGGTATTCACATGTGATGCATATTGTTTCAACCGTCACTGGCACGCTATCTGAAAAATCAAATTGTGTAGACGCACTCTTTGCTGTGTTTCCAGCAGGAACATTATCTGGTGCACCAAAGCCGCGAGCGATGCAGATCATTGAAGAACATGAGAGCACCCGCCGTGGAATTTACGGGGGAGCGATTGGCTATATAGATTTCACCGGAAACATTGATACGTGCATCGCAATTCGTACAGCAGTTTTGCATGGAGGTAAGGCTTACGTTCAAGCGGGAGCAGGAATCGTTGCAGATTCAGATCCTGAATCAGAGAATCAAGAGTGTAGAAATAAAGCCGCCGCTGTACTCGGAGCGGTGCACGCTGCTAATCAATTGGCGAGCCACAAATGACAAATCTTATTATTTCGATTCTTTCCATTGCAGTTGTCCTGCTTGCAGCTTTCTTCCTTTCATCACGCTTTAAATTATCAAATCGCTATGAAAGAAAACCAGAAAAGCTCAACTCCTGGAACCGTCAAGATATTGGCGAAGATCCAACTACGGACAAACCTTCATCATGAGTGTTCTTGATTCAATCATTGAGGGCGTCAAGGAAGATCTTGAATCACGACGCCTTTCAAAGGCGCAGATATTAGAAGCAGTTGAAGTTGCT
The DNA here is from genome assembly GCA_014190015.1 of Actinomycetes bacterium. Classification (GTDB taxonomy): domain Bacteria; phylum Actinomycetota; class Actinomycetes; order Nanopelagicales; family Nanopelagicaceae; genus Planktophila. Next base: position 36,291 of record BJFT01000002.1, on the reverse strand, counting down.
CCTGCTGTTAGATCTGACATTTCTGCTTTTCGTACTTCCGAACTCTCCGTAATTGCTGAAGTAAAGAGATCATCTCCTAGCAAAGGATCTCTTGCCCCCATCACTGATCCCGCACTCTTGGCTTCACGTTATGAAAAAGGTGGAGCAACTGCGATTAGCGTTTTAACTGAACGTCGTCGCTTCGGAGGTTCACTAGAGGATTTAGTTGCAGTACGAAAAGCCGTTGACCTGCCTGTGTTGAGAAAAGATTTCATGGTTGATCAGTATCAATTCTTAGAAGCGCGTGCACATGGCGCAGATTTAGTCTTACTTATTGTTGCAGCCTTATCTAAGAATCAACTCTCTGATTATTTAGCGCTGACACAAGAACTTGGAATGCACGCAATTGTTGAAGTCCATACCAATGCAGAACTCGAGATAGCTTTAGATAATCCATGTGAATTTATAGGCGTTAACTCCCGCAACTTAAAAACCTTAGAAGTAGATCCAGTTGGATTCAAAGAGTTATTGCCTCGGATTCCGCATGAGGTAATTCGTATTGCAGAGTCAGGGATTTCGACTCGAGCAGATGTCGAGTTCGCTGTTGAGTGCGGTGCTAACGCTATTTTGGTGGGTGAAGCTTTGGTTCGTGCTGGAGATCCCGAATTCGCCGTGCAGCACTTACTGGGACGACAGTAAGATTTGGGTATGAGTACATCATCTACCGATGAACGCGCTGGTCATTTTGGTCAGTTCGGTGGTCGTTACGTGCCGGAAGCACTTATTGGCGCACTTGATGATTTAGAAATTGCTCACAATACGGCGCAAAAAGATCCAGAATTTTTGGCTGAGTTAGCTCATTTGCATAAGACTTATTCAGGTCGCCCGAGCATCATTACGGAAGCGAAAAGATTTGCAGAACACGCAGGTGGTGCGCGAATAATTCTTAAACGAGAAGACCTCAACCACACCGGAAGCCATAAAATTAATAATGTTTTGGGTCAAGCGCTGCTTGCAAAGCGATCAGGAAAAAAGCGCGTTATTGCCGAAACTGGAGCTGGCCAACACGGTGTGGCATCTGCAACGGCAGCTGCATTAATGGGCTTGCAATGTGTTGTGTACATGGGTGAAGAAGATACAAAGCGCCAATCACTCAATGTCGCACGAATGAAATTATTAGGCGCAGAAGTAATCCCAGTTACTACGGGTTCAAAGACTCTCAAAGATGCAATCAATGAAGCAATGCGCGACTGGGTAACTAATGTTGAAACAACCAATTATCTCTTTGGCACCGTAGCTGGGCCACATCCTTTTCCAACTATGGTCAGAGATTTCCAGAAAATTATTGGCGAAGAAGCGCGCGCTCAAGTTTTAGAACTCACAGGAAAACTTCCGGACGCAGTCCTTGCATGCGTTGGTGGGGGATCAAATGCCATTGGTATTTTCTATGACTTCATAAAGGACAAAGATGTTCGTCTTATCGGCTTAGAAGCTGGCGGTGATGGAGTTGAAACTGGGCGCCATGCAGCAACAATTACCGGTGGCACTCCGGGAGTTTTGCACGGTGCACGTTCATATTTATTACAAGATGAAAATGGCCAAACAGTTGAGTCACATTCAATTTCTGCAGGATTAGATTATCCAGGTGTCGGTCCAGAGCACGCATACTTAAGCGATATTGGACGCGCTGAATACCGCGCAATCACAGATGCTGAAGCGATGTATGCATTTTCCTTACTCTGCAAAACAGAAGGAATAATCCCAGCTATCGAAACAGCGCACGCTCTAGCAGGGGCTCTTCAAGTGGGACGCGAACTCGGAAAAGATGCAACGCTTTTGATTAATCTTTCAGGCCGCGGAGACAAGGACGTAGTTACTGCTGCAGAATATTTCGGAATTCCACTGTAATGACAACACCGCTTGCTCAATTATTTAAAAAAACTCAATCTGAAAATAGAGCAGCGCTGATTGCTTACATTCCTGCTGGATATCCCACCCAAGAAGGTTGCAAAGCGGTTATCGACGCCTTTGCTGATGCGGGAGTTGACGCAATCGAAATTGGATTTCCTTATAGCGATCCCGTCATGGACGGTCCTACTATTCAAGAAGCCGCAAGTAGATCTTTAAACGCTGGCACAGGATCCAAAGAAGTTTTTGAAGCCCTTGCTCACGCAACAAGCCGTGGAATCCCAAGTGTCGTTATGACGTACTGGAATCCAGTTGAGAAATATGGTGTTCAGGAGTTTGCCGCATCGATCTCTACTAATTCTGGTTCAGGTGTAATTACTCCTGATCTTCCAGTTGATGAGGCCCAACCGTGGAAAGCGGCGTGTGCAGAATCAGATATCAACTCCATTTTTGTTGTTGCGCCAAGTACAACGGATCAGCGATTGGAAAAAGTCACGGCGCAGTGTTCTGGATTTGTTTATGCAGCATCGCTCATGGGTGTCACAGGTGCACGAACTGGAATCTCATCTGGAGCTAAGGATTTAGTGGACCGAATTAGGAAGGTAACTGATACGCCTGTGGCTGTAGGCCTAGGAGTTTCGACCCGCGAACACGCCAAAGAAGTAGCTGCATACGCAGATGGCGTTATCGTTGGTTCAGCATTTATCAATGCACTTTCTGGGGCCGATTCTTTGGATTCAGGAATAAAAGCCGTACGTGCGCTTGTTGAACAATTAGCACTGGGAGTTCGAGAGGGTCGGGGATGAAAAAAGCGCAACCATGGATCGGATTGCTTGTGCGATTAGGTCTGGGTGGAGTTCTTTTATACGCCGGTTATCTCAAAGCTTTCACGCCGGATAAATCAATGATGGCTGTGCGCGCATATGAGTTGCTACCAATTTGGTTGGCAAATGCTTTCGGAATAATTCTGCCGTGGCTCGAAATGGGCGCTGGTCTACTTCTCATTGTTGGAGTCGCAGTTAGATATGCAGCCATTTTTGGTTCTGTTCTCATGGTTGCCTTTATCATCGCAATCGCTCAAGCATGGGCTCGTGGCCTATCGATCGATTGCGGTTGTTTTGGCGATGGTGGCGCTGTTGATCCGAGTGAGACGAAGTATTTGCAGTCAATCCTGCGCGACATAGGCTTCGCGCTTCTAGGTTTTTACCTTATTCGCTATCCTGTAACCAAGTTTGCACTTGAGAAAAATAAATCACTTCAACAAAAACCAACACCGGGAGAATAAAAGATGTCGTCTAAGACACCTAAGGGTCCAGATAACGTAACTCGCAATCTAGTAATCGGAATGGTTGCGCTCGTAGTTGCTGTCGGAGCAATTTTCTCCGTGATCAGCAATCGAGAGAACACTTCAGCGGCTCTTCCATCAAGTGTTTCCCAAGAAGACGGTTATGGCATTGTTTTCAATGGCGACCTGACAGGTGTTCCAGTTATTGATATTTGGGAAGACTTCCAATGTCCAGTGTGCGCTCGTTTCGAACAAACCAATGGTGATTACATTGAAAAACTTATTGAAGAGAAGAAAGCAAAAGTTGTATTCCATACGCTTTCATTCCTTGGACCTGAGTCTGTTCTCGCAGCAAATGCCGCAGCGTGTGCATCTGATGAGAATAAATTCTTAGGTTTCCACAGAGCTTTCTACCAAAACTTACCTGCTGAAAATTCAGGAGCTGTTACTGCTGATTATCTAGTCGCACTTGGTCAGTTTGCCGGAATCACATCCGATAAATTCAAGAGCTGTGTAGCCAACCTTGATTACAACGACTGGGTAAATAACGTTGCTGCATCCGGTGGAGAAGCAAATGTAAATTCTACTCCAACTGTTTTTGTTAATGGAAAAGAAATCCGTAGAGCGACTTCCGGAGCAGATCTCGGGGATTACTTTGATCCAGCAGCATTCGCTCGAGCTGTAGAAGGTAAGTAAAACTTTGAATAGATCGATTCCAACACCGACTACCTCGGTATTGGAAATCGGTCCATTCACAATTCATTTCTACGCACTCTGTATTATCGCTGGCATTGTTATCGCTGTTTGGCTCGGAGATAAACGCTTTAAGACTCACGGTGATAATTTAGAAAATGTCGTTGCAGATGTTGCCATCTGGGCGGTTCCATTTGGAATTATCGGTGGACGTCTGTATCACGTCATCTCTTCGCCAAATAATTATTTTGGTAAAAATGGCGAACCGCTTGATGCTTTCAAAATTTGGCAAGGCGGATTAGGAATTTGGGGAGCAATCTCAGTCGGAGCAATCGCAGCTTATTTTGCATATAAGAAGGCGCAAAAGAAAAAGGATTTGCCACCTTTCGGTTATTTCCTCGATGCACTCGCTCCTGGCATTTTGCTGGCGCAAGCTATTGGGCGTTTAGGTAATTGGTTTAATGGTGAGTTATTCGGTCGCCCTACAGATCTACCTTGGGCACTAGAAATTCCACAATCACTGCGTCCAGATGGTTACACAGCATTTGAAACATTTCACCCAGCATTTTTGTACGAATTAATCTGGTGCACTCTGATTGCAACAGCGCTTATCCTTGTTAAAAAGAAATGGGCACCAGGACAGATATTTAGTGCCTATGTGGCGTTATATAGCGTCGGGCGATTAATGATTGAAGTTCTTCGAATTGATCAAGCAAATACCATCGCCGGTGTGCGTGTAAATGTGTGGGTTAGCGCAATTGTTGCAACTATTGCGGTGCTGAATTACCTACGATTGGGACGCTCTTCGGCTAAGATTTAAAGATGGCCTTGGAAGATGTTTACGCCCGCAATCTAGAGCACCGAACCCACCGCGCTGGTTGGCTTAGAGCAGCAGTACTCGGTGCAAATGATGGTTTGGTTTCTACTGCTTCTCTCATGATTGGTGTAGCAGCTGCACAGGCCGATAGTTTCTTAATTACTGCAGGCCTTGCTGGAATTTCGGCGGGTGCTATGTCAATGGCAGTAGGTGAGTACGTATCCGTTCGTTCACAAAATGATATTGAAGAATCTGATCGCCTTTTAGAAATTCAACACCTAGCGATTGATCCAGATGGTGAGTTGCAAGAGCTTAAGCAAATTTATGTTGATCGTGGACTTACTCCAGAGTTAGCAGAGCAAGTTGCCAATGCGATGCATGAAAATGATGCGTTAACTGCGCACCTGCGTGATGAACTCGGCCAGCACCCGCATACAAAAGCGCGCCCAATTCAAGCCGCGATTGCCTCCGCTGCAAGTTTTACATTGGGCGGAGTTATTCCTTTCTTAGGTGCATTTGCTCCAACTCTTGGTGCCAAAGCGTGGAGCATCGTCGGTTTCACACTTGCAGGACTTCTAGTTACCGGAGTCCTCAGTGCACGAATCGCAGGATCAGCACCACTTAAGCCAACTCTGCGAGTCATGCTTGGTGGCTGTGTTGGCATGGCTATTACTGCAGGAATTGGACAGCTCGCGCATATCAGCGGGATTTAATCCAGCAAATTCACTATTGGATTGCCCGCAATCCTTGCTACGCTTTGCCTCGTAATACTCACAAGGGCCAAGGTTGTCCCTAAATAATTCTCGACAACTGGAGCACTGAAAGCCATGAGTTTGCAATCCAACTATCCACGCGCACAGGGTTTATATGACCCTGCCAACGAGCATGATGCTTGTGGCGTTGCGATGGTTGCTACGTTAAATAAAGTTGCTACTCATTCAATTGTTGCTCAAGGCCTTACTGCGCTACGAAATCTTGAACATCGTGGTGCATCGGGCGCGGAACCAGATAGCGGAGATGGCGCAGGAATTCTGATCTGCGTTCCAGATGATTTCTACCGCTCGGTTGTTGAATTCGAATTACCTAAAGAAGGTTTTTACGCAACAGGCATTGCATTTATCGACCCTGGTGCGGATGTAAAAAAATCTATTGAGTCACTCGCTCAAGAAGAAGGATTGATAGTTCTTGGTTGGCGCGAATTGCCAATTAATGCGGCTTCACTTGGAAAAACAGCCGTCTCTGTCATGCCTCGTTTTGAGCAGATTTTTCTTGCAGGTGCAAAGAAAGAATCTGGCATCAACTTAGATCGATTGGCTTTTTGTTTACGTAAACGAGCTGAGCATTCACTGCCTATCTATTTCCCGTCGCTGTCCTCAAAAACTATTGTTTATAAAGGAATGCTTACAACAGGTCAGTTAGAAGAATTCTTTCCAGATCTCAGTGATGAAAGAGTTATCTCTCCGATTGCATTAGTTCATTCACGTTTTTCCACTAATACATTTCCATCGTGGCCTTTGGCTCATCCTTATCGATTTATTGCCCACAATGGTGAAATCAATACGGTCAAAGGTAATCGAAATTGGATGCGTGCCCGTGAAACGCTCTTGCAGAGTGAGTTAATTCCAGGTGATATCAAGAGAATCTTTCCTATCGTTGATCCAAGTGGGAGTGACTCTGCATCATTTGATGAAGTTCTCGAACTTCTGTATTTAGGTGGACGCTCACTACCTCATTCAGTATTAATGATGATTCCTGAAGCGTGGGAAAACCACACTTCTATGTCGCAAGAGCGCAGAGATTTTTACGCATTCCATGCATCACTTATGGAACCTTGGGACGGACCTGCGTGTGTCACTTTTACAGATGGTCATCAAATTGGCGCAGTACTCGATCGAAATGGATTGCGTCCCTCACGTTTCTGGATTACAAAAGATGGCCTAGTTGTCTTAGCGAGTGAAGTAGGTGTTCTTGATTTTCCTGCAGATCAAATTGCTCGAAAAGGACGTTTACAACCAGGAAAAATGTTTCTTGTAGATATTGAACAGGGCCGCATTATTGAAGATGAAGAAATTAAAGATTCTTTGGCTCGCAGTGCACCTTATGGAGAGTGGCTTCACGCAGGAATGATCAGTCTCAAGGAACTGCAGCCGCGTGAACACATTATTTATCCGCACTCATCAGTTGTGCGTAGACAGCGAGCATTTGGTTATACAGAAGAAGAGTTGCGAATTCTTGTGACTCCGATGGCAAAAAATGGCGCAGAGCCACTTGGTTCCATGGGAACTGATTCACCAATTGCTGCTCTTTCTGAAAAACCAAGGCTTTTATTTGATTATTTCTCACAACTATTTGCTCAAGTAACAAATCCACCATTGGATGCCATTCGCGAAGAACTAGTAACAAGTTTGGGCGGATCTGTAGGACCAGAACACAATTTATTAGATCCAGGTCCATCATCCTGCCGACAGATATCTCTCGCATTTCCTGTAATCGATAACGACGAATTAGCAAAAATCATTCACGTGAACGCAGACGGTGATCATCCCGGATTATCCGCATACGTTGTTCGTGGACTCTTTCAAGTTGCTGGTGGCGGAGACTCACTTCGCAGTCGATTAGATGAAATTTGTGCAGAAGTATCTGCCGCGATTGCAGATGGTGCGCGCATAATTGTTTTATCCGACAGAGATGGCGACGCTGAGGATGCACCTATTCCTTCTTTGCTACTTACATCTGCAGTGCACCACCATTTAATTCGCGAAAAAACTCGTACGACAGTTGGTTTAATTGTTGAAGCTGGTGACGTTCGTGAAGTTCACCATGTTGCATTACTGATTGGATATGGCGCCGCTGCAGTTAATCCATATCTTGCTATGGAGAGCGCAGAAGATCTAGTTCTCCAAGGTGTGATTACCGGTATCACTCCTGAGAAGGCTGTTCGCAATCTCATTAAAAGTTTAGGTAAAGGCGTTCTTAAAGTAATGTCCAAGATGGGCATCTCAACAATAGCTTCTTACACCGGGGCCCAAGTTTTCGAAGCAATTGGCCTGTCTCAAGATCTTGTAGATAGATATTTCACTGGCACAACTTCACGTCTTGGCGGAATCGATTTAGACATCATTGCTAAAGAAACCATTGCTCGCCATCACGTTGCTTATCCACCTGGTGGAGAAGTTCCTGGTTCTCGCAGGCTTCCAATCGGTGGCGAGTATCAATGGCGCCGTGAAGGTGAACCACATCTATTTGATCCAGAAACTGTATTTACTCTGCAGCATTCAACTCGCGCAAAGAGATATGACATTTTTAAGCGGTACACACAAAAGATTGACGAGCAGAGCAAAGAACTAATGACTCTGCGAGGTTTGTTTGCTTTTAAAGAACGGACCCCTATTTCAATTGATGAAGTAGAACCTATTTCTTCAATCCTGAAACGTTTTTCTACTGGCGCAATGTCATATGGATCGATTTCACAAGAAGCTCACGAAACGTTGGCTATTGCCATGAATCGCATCGGCGCTAAATCAAACACTGGCGAAGGTGGCGAAGATCCTGATCGCTACCTTCCAATGGCTAATGGTGATTCAAAGCGTTCGGCAATTAAGCAAGTTGCTAGCGGTCGTTTTGGTGTTACCAGTGATTATTTAGTTAATGCCGATGACATTCAAATCAAGATTGCCCAAGGAGCGAAACCAGGAGAAGGCGGACAACTACCTGGCAACAAGGTTTATCCATGGATTGCAAAGGTCAGATACTCAACTCCTGGAGTTGGATTAATTTCGCCACCACCTCACCACGATATTTATTCAATTGAAGACCTAGCTCAACTCATTCACGATTTAAAGAATGCAAATAACAAAGCACGCATTCACGTGAAGTTGGTGGCAGAAGTTGGTGTCGGAACAGTTGCAGCAGGAGTGAGCAAAGCACACGCAGATGTTGTTTTGATTTCCGGTCATGATGGAGGCACAGGTGCTTCGCCTCTGACATCACTCAAGCACGCAGGTGCACCTTGGGAATTAGGATTGGCTGAAACTCAGCAGACTTTGCTTCTAAATGGTCTACGCGATCGCATTGTTGTACAAGCTGATGGACAACTAAAAACTGGTCGAGATGTTGTTATCGCAGCGCTCTTGGGAGCAGAAGAATTCGGTTTTGCAACCGCGCCACTAGTTGTTTCAGGATGCGTGATGATGCGCGTATGTCACCTAGATACTTGTCCAGTTGGTGTTGCAACACAGAACCCAGAATTACGTAAAAGATTTACGGGTAAACCTGAGTTCGTCGAAACATTCTTTGAATACATCGCCGAAGAAGTACGCGAGCTCTTGGCCCAACTTGGATTTAAAACGCTGCAAGAAGCAATTGGTCATGTTGAATACTTAGACACACGCGATGCCGTTAATTACTGGAAAGCACATGGATTAAATCTTGCTCCGCTGCTTATGCGTCCAGATGTTGCCAGCCCACTTCATCGCACTACTACTCAAGATCACGGATTAGTAAACGCGCTTGATAACAAACTCATTGAACTATCCGCTGCAGCCCTTACGAAAAAAGAATCAGTTCGAATTGATATGCCAGTACGCAACGTTAATCGCACAGTTGGAACAATGCTGGGAACAGAGATCACTCGTGCTTTCGGTGCCGATGGTCTAGAACCGGGCACAATCAATCTCACTCTTCATGGTTCATCTGGACAATCCTTAGGCGCATTTATTCCACGCGGGCTGACAATTCGTTTATATGGTGATGCTAATGATTATGTCGCAAAGGGTATTTCAGGCGGTCGAGTAATTGTTCGCCCAGATGAGAAGGCACTTTTTGCTTCTCATGAAAATGTCATCGCTGGAAACGTTATTGGCTACGGCGCAACATCGGGTGAAATCTTTATTCGTGGAATGGTTGGAGAAAGATTCTGCGTGAGAAATTCAGGCGCAACTGCAATTGTAGAAGGCGTTGGAGACCATGGTTGCGAATACATGACTGGCGGTACCGTAGTTGTTCTAGGTCGCACAGGAAGAAACTTCGCAGCAGGTATGTCCGGCGGACGAGCATTCGTACTAGATGTTGTCGAAGCAAATGTAAATCAAGAGATGGTTGACATCATTGCCGTCCCTAATGATCAAAAAGAATACCTTCGTTCACTAATCTCTTCATTCGAAGTTGAAACGGGCTCTTTAATTGCGCACGAACTCTTGGCAGATTGGGATAAGTCTCTCTCTCGAATCTCATTGGTAATGCCACGAGATTACGCGCGCGTTCTGGCAGCAATAGAAAAAGCCAATCGCGAAGGTTTGCCCGTTGACCAGTATGTAATGGAGGTGGCCTCACTTGGCTGATCCAAAAGGATTTTTATCCACTCCACGTGAACTACCAAAGCGTCGTCCAGTTGATGTACGCATTAAAGACTGGAACGAAGTGTATGAACCGCAGAGTTTTGAACACCTGCAAAAGCAAGCTGGTCGTTGTATGGATTGCGGAATTCCGTTCTGTCATCAAGGGTGCCCACTAGGCAATCTAATTCCCGAGTGGAATGACTTGATGTGGCGCTCTGACAAAGAGAGTGCAATTGATCGCCTTCACGCAACAAATAATTTTCCAGAGTTCACAGGACGCTTGTGTCCCGCTCCATGCGAAACTGCGTGCGTTGTTGGCATCAATGCTGACGCTGTCACAATTAAACAAGTAGAACTTCGTACCGTTGAAGAAGCATTCGGAGCTTCTAACGTAAAACCGTTACCTCCAGATCGCTTATCGGGAAAAACTGTTGCTGTAATTGGTTCTGGTCCAGCTGGTCTTGCAGTTGCACAACAGCTCACACGTGCCGGTCACACGGTTGCTGTCTTCGAGCGTGCAGAAAAAATTGGCGGTCTGCTTCGCTATGGAATTCCAGAGTTCAAAATGGAAAAACACATTGTTGATCGCAGACTTGTTCAGATGGAAAAAGAAGGTACTCGTTTTAGACCTGGCGTAAACGTTGGCGTGGATATAACTGGCGCGCAACTTCGCTCTCGTTATGACGCAGTTGTATTAGCTGTTGGTGCTACACAATGGCGCGATCTCAATATTGCTGGCCGCGATTTCAAAGGAATTTATCAAGCCATGGAGTATTTGCCATGGGGAAACAAAGAAGCACTAGGTGAAATTACTGAACGCCCAATAAATGTTGAGGGCAAAGATGTAATCATTTTAGGTGGGGGAGATACGGGCGCTGATTGTCTAGGAACTGCAATTCGCCAAGGCGCTAAATCTGTTACGCAATTAGAAATCATGCCGCGACCAACTGATGAACGGCCATCAAGTGCACCGTGGCCAACATATCCAATGATTTTTAGAGTATCGAGTGCGCACGAAGAGTTAGATAATCGAATCTTCTCCGTTAGCACCGAAGAATTCTTAGGTGATGCTGATGGAAATTTGCGAGCACTCAAGATTGTTGAAACTGAATTCAAGGATGGAAAGTTTTCACCTGTGCCAGGAACAGAACGAGAAATTCCAGCCCAATTCGCATTTCTAGCAATGGGATTCACTGGCCCCGAACAGAATGCACTGATTAAACAACTTGAAGTAGAACTAGATGATCGTGGAAACATTAAACGCGATGCAAACTTTCAAACAACCACTGAGGGAGTTTTCGTCGCTGGAGATGCTGGACGTGGTCAATCACTCATTGTGTGGGCTATTGCAGAAGGTCGCAGCGCAGCGGCAGCAGTTGATACGTTTTTAACAGAAGAAAAATCACAATTGCATGCACCAATCGTTCCGACATCTCGTCCGTTAGTTTTATAGATAGACTATTGCCATGCGCCACGCGAAAATAGTTTGCACAATGGGTCCAGCAGTTGAAGCTGCCGGAAAAGTTGAGCAGTTAATTGCAGCCGGCATGAATATGGCTCGCCTTAATCTCTCTCACGGCTCTTACGCTGAACATCAGAGCCGAATGGATGCCGTACGAAACGCAGCCGCTAAGGCTGGAGTTCCGATCGCCGTTCTAGTTGATTTACAGGGACCAAAGATTCGCTTGGCTCGTTTTGCTAACGGTCCGCATGAATTATCTCGAGGAGATGTTTTCACGATTACTACGGATGAAATTGAAGGAACTAAGGATCGCGTAGGAACCACATATAAAGGATTGCCAGGGGATTGCAAAGCTGGAGATCGCATTCTTATCGATGACGGAAAAGTAACGGTAGAAGTTACATCCGTTACCCAAACAGATGTAGTTACGAAAGTTATTGAGCCAGGTGCAGTGAGCAATAACAAGGGAATTAACTTGCCAGGAGTTGCAGTCTCTGTGCCTGCACTTTCTGAAAAAGATATCGATGATCTGCGCTGGGGCCTAAAGGCAGGCGCCGATTTCATCGCACTCTCATTTGTTCGAAGCGCCGATGACATTAAAGATGTACATCGCATTATGGATGAAGAAGGAATTCGAATTCCCGTAATTGCTAAAATCGAAAAGCCGCAAGCAGTAGCAAATCTCGAGGGAATCGTTGCAGCATTTGATGGCATCATGGTTGCTCGCGGAGATCTTGGCGTTGAGCTTCCAATAGAAGATGTTCCACTGGTTCAAAAGCATTGCATCGAACTCGCTCGAGATGCAGCCAAGCCCGTCATTGTTGCAACTCAGATGTTGGATTCAATGATTACAAATTCCAGACCAACGCGTGCTGAAGCAACTGATTGCGCCAACGCAGTATTAGATGGCGCCGATGCGTTGATGCTCTCAGGGGAAACCAGCGTTGGTGAATTTGCAATTGAAGCCGTAGAAACTATGGCTCGAATTATTCAAAAAACAGAAGAAGGTGGACTAGAGCGCATCCGTCCGATGATTAATTCGCCACGAACAAAAGGTGGCGCAATCACAAAGGCAGCCACTGAAGTGGGCGCAATTGTTGAAGCTAAATACTTAGTTGCCTTTACGCAAAGTGGAGATTCTGCTCGTCGTATGTCACGTCTTCGTTCTCCAATTCCTATTTTGGCCCTGACACCAGAAGTTGGAACCTATAACCGTCTTGCTCTTACATGGGGCATCGAACCGATGATTACAGAGATGGTTAAGCACACTGATGACATGGTTAAGTTGGTAGACACAGTTTTGATTCAAAGCGGTCGCGCTAAAAAAGGTGAAAACGTAATGATTGTTGCAGGCTCACCTCCTGGAATTCCAGGATCAACGAACGCGATGCGCGTGCATATAGTTGGTGACGCCATTGGTGGCGTAGCCCCTGCTTATCGCTAAGCACGCTCGCATTTTCTCTCACATCACTCTTTAGGGTTAGACTTTCACCGCGCCTCGGTACTCCAACGGTAGAGAGGGCAGTCTCAAACACTGCATAGTGTCGGTTCGAATCCGACTCGGGGCACATGAGCACAATACGAATTTTGGTTGCAGAAGATGAAGCACTCATTCGTATGGATTTAATTGAGATGCTCACTGAATCTGGTTATGAAGTTGTTGCGCAAGCAACTAACGGGGCAGAAGCAATTGAATTAGCAAAAGAGCACAAACCAGATTTAGCAATTCTTGATGTGAAGATGCCTGTACTCGATGGAATTTCTGCAGCAGAAGAAATAATTTCTATTGCCCCGGTCCTAATGCTTACAGCCTTTAGCCAAAAGGAGCTCGTTGACCGTGCGCGAGATGCTGGAGTAATGGCTTACGTTGTTAAACCATTTACCATCAACGATTTGATTCCATCAATTGAAATTGCAATCAGTCGACACACTCAGATGAAATCACTCGCTGATGAAGTTGCGGATTTACACGAACGTTTGGAAACTAGAAAGTTAGTTGATAAAGCTAAAGGTATTCTGATGCAAGCCCTTAATCTTTCAGAGCCCGAGGCCTTCTCCTGGATCCAAAGAGCTGCCATGGACCGACGCCTCAGTATGAAGGCAGTGGCCGAGGCAGTCATTTCACCTAGTGCCGTTCCTGATGGGAAATAAGCCTTAAAACTTTCTGGTGGCGAGTATTCACGCTCACTTTCGCCTTGTCCGAATGCGCCCTTTGCCGTTACCCTTTCCATCTCCCTGTCCCGGGACACAAGAACAGGAAAGGCAATACATGAAGAAGATCATCTCCGCTATTGCAACTGTTGCACTCGTTGTTGGAACAGCTGTTGCTGTTGCACCAGCAGCTAATGCAGCGTGCTCTGGCAAGCTAAAGATTGCATACCAAGGTCCACTAACAGGACCTGAAGCTGCACTAGGTATCAACGAACTTAATGGTGTGAAGTTTGCACTTAAGAAGTTCCTAGCAGCTAACAAGGGTGCAAACGTAGACCCAACAGTTTACGAAGTTGATGACCAAGGAGATCCAGCAGTTGCTGGTCCAATTGCTCCTAAGGTTGCAGCAGAAGAGTGTGTAGTTGCACTTGTTGGTCCAGCTTATTCAGGTGCATCAAAGGTTTCACTACCTGTTTACCTATCAGCAGGACTTTCAATCATTACACCATCTGCTACAAACCCAACACTTCCATCTTTTGGTAAGGAAATCTTCCACCGCGCGGTGTTGACAGATGATTACCAGGGTCCAGCAGCAGCACGTCTAATCGTGTCAAAGAACAAGAACGCAAAGGTGTTCTTGGTTAACGACGCATCTGACTATGCAGTTGGTCTACAAAAGACTGTTGACATCACACTTGCTGGCCGCGTTGTCGGTAAGGATGTAACACCAACAGGTACAACTGACTTCACAGCAACAATTGCCAAGATCAAGAAATCAAAGGCAACTGCTGTGTTCTACTCAGGTTACTTCTCACAAGCTGCTGTATTCGTAAAGCAGCTCCGTGACTCAGGTTCAAAGATCACTTTCGCATCTGGCGACGGAACACTTGATGATCAATTCATCAAGTTGGCTCGTAAGGCAGCTGAAGGCGCTCTTCTAACTGCTCCAGCTATCCCAATGGAAACAGCATCTCCAAAGCTTGCTGCTGAAATGGTGAAGGCTGGCTGGAAGCCTGGCGTTTACACAACAGAGTCATATGACGCAGCAAACTTCTTCCTTGATGCAATCAAGGCTGGAAATACAACTCGCGCATCAATTAACAAGTACGTCTCTACAAAGTCACACAAGGGTCTATCAAAGACACTTAAGTTTGATGCTGAAGGAGAAGTATCTGGAGCTGACGTAAATGGCTTCATCGTTAAGAACGGAAAACTTGTTCTTCTAGGTGCTATCAAGTAACTAGTAAGGCAATAGTTCATCTGTAAGATCAGTCGGAGTCGGTGAGCAATCACCGACTCCGACTCTTATAAGAATTGGGTGAGAAATGGATTTTGCACTCCTGCGTGATGCGTTCTGGGGGCTAACATTTGATGGTTTAGCACTTGGTGCGATTTATGCTCTGATCTCACTGGGTTACACACTTGTTTACGGCGTACTTCGCCTCATTAACTTTGCTCACTCTGAAGTATTTATGATCGGTACATTTTCCGCCCTTGTTGCATCTGGAATCATGGGCGTAAAAATTGAAGATGACCCACGCACAGGCTGGGGAATGGTTTTCACACTTCTCATTTGTTTGATCGCTGCAATGTTGGCTTCGGGCATCACTGCAGTTCTGGTTGAAATTATTGCCTACCGTCGATTACGCCAGCGCGGTGCGACCAAGCTTGCAACGCTCATTTCGGCAATTGGCGTCTCTATTTCGCTCGTCGAACTCTTCCGCATCATTACTGACTCTTTACCTCGCGAATTTCCACGCATTATGGATAAGACTTTCTTATTTTCATACGCGGGTGCTGATATTCGAAACGACAAAGTAATTGTCATTATTGCCGCTGGTTTAATGATGTTCGCACTCGAGCGCTTTATCACTAAGTCCCGTTATGGAAAAGGTATCCGCGCAGTATCCATGGATGAGAGCACATCAACTCTGATGGGCGTCAACATCAATAAGGTAATCACTGTGACATTTTTAGCAGGTGGAATGATGGCTGGTGCCGCAGCATTTTTCTACATTCTTGTTTACGAGAACACATCATTTAAGGTTGGATTCTTCTTAGGCATCAGCGCTTTTACAGCTGCCGTTCTTGGCGGAATCGGAAATCTTAAGGGAGCGCTCTTCGGCGGCTTTGTACTAGGAATTTTAGAAACTTATACAAGCGCCGTCTTCGGAACAGCTTGGAAGGCAGTTATTTCATTCTTAATCTTGGTATTGGTATTGCTGATTAAACCCACGGGGCTCTTCGGTGAATCAATCCAGCAGGCGAGGGTCTAATGGCTGACAAGAAGTTCCGATACAACCTTCGCGATCATGCGGCAGATTACTGGGAGCGTTCTCCTAAATGGCGAAGAGTTTCCCTTTCAATCAGTTTTATCGCATTCTTTTATGCACTTCCATTTCTGAATAACCCACTGATTAATACACCTGGTTCCGATTTCCAATCAGTACTTTTCTATCCCGTAGGCATGTATGTATTGATGGCTATTGGCTTAAATATTGTTGTCGGTAAGAGTGGACTTCTTGATCTTGGGTACGTTGCATTCTTTGCAATCGGCGCCTACACCATGGCGATTCTAGGAACACATACTTCATTGAATTTCTGGGAGATTCTTCCAATTGGAATCGCACTCGCAATGGTTTCAGGTGTTTTACTCGGAACCCCAACACTTCGTCTTCGCGGAGATTACCTAGCCATCGTGACACTTGGTTTCGGCGAAATTGTTCGTATCGTTGCTGTAAATATTGAAGCTATCGGTGGGCCTCGCGGTATCGCTGGAATTCCAACTCCGCCAGATCTATTCAAAGCGAAATTTACAATTTTGGATCCAAAGCCTTACTACTGGGTACTTCTCACATTCACCCTCTTAATTATTTGGATGGTTCGCCGCATGGCAGCTCGCCGTCCAGGTCGTGCCTGGGATGCAATTCGCCAAGACGATGACGTAGCTCAATTAATGGGTGTTAACACATTGAAGTACAAAGTGTGGGCCTTCGTACTCGGAGCAGCTGTTGCTGGTGCAGGCGGAGTTCTTTACGCGTCACAAATTCTTTCGATCGTTCCAGATCAGTTTAATCTCAACGTATCGATTCTAATTTTGGCGTGCGTTGTTTTCGGTGGAATCGGAAATCTTTGGGGCGTAATCCTTGGAGCGGCGCTTCTAGCATTTACTCCAGAACGTATTCGATTCTTAAGCCAACCACGTATTTTGGTATTCGGTATCGCACTCGTTGTGATGATGAATCTACGCCCAGATGGAATTTTGCCTAAGAAAAAGCGTGAACACTTTGATCCAAATTGGAAAACTGTTGAAGAATCTGGTGAAGGAGAGATCAAGTAATGACTGAAAAATTGCTCGAACTCAAAAATGTCACCATGAAATTTGGTGGAGTTACTGCCCTTAATGAAGTAAATCTTCATGTTAATAAAGGTGAAATTGCTGCACTCATCGGTCCAAATGGTGCGGGCAAGACAACTGTTTTTAACGTTGTCACTGGCGTCTACAAACCTACATCTGGTGAAGTTAACTTCAATGCTCAATCTTTGATTGGCAGGAAGCGTTATCAAGTAACCAAGATGGGCATCGCTCGAACATTTCAGAACATTCGCCTCTTTGGAGAGAGCACTGCCCTCGAAAATGTAGTTACCGGAGCAGATGTCCATTCCAAGTCCGGCGTTGTCGGAGCAATCTTTGGAACACCGCGTTCGCGTCGTGAAGAAGCTGCTGCCGTTGAACGTGGCATGGAACTTCTAGAATTCATGGGACTTAAGCATCGCGCAGGACAACTCGGTAAGAACTTGCCATACGGTGATCAGCGTCGTCTTGAAATAGCTCGTGCGTTAGCAACTAATCCACAGCTATTGCTACTCGACGAACCTGCTGCAGGATTTAACCCAGCAGAAAAAGTAGCTCTTGCAGCAACTATTCGTAAAATTAGAGATGCTGGGTACACAGTTCTGCTCATTGAGCACGACATGTCACTCATTATGGATATTTCAGATCGTGTTGCAGTTTTGGACTTCGGTCAGAAGATCGCTGATGATGTTCCAAAAGTTGTTCAAAATGACCCTCGTGTTATCGAAGCGTATTTAGGAGCACCTGCTGATGCGTCTTGAAATTAAAGATCTACACGTTCACTACGGCAAGATCGAAGCGATTAAAGGCATTAGCGTCACGGTTAATGAAGGCGAGATTGTCACCTTAATTGGTGCAAACGGTGCTGGAAAAACCACGATGCTCAAAACTATTTCAGGTCTTCGTCCTGTATCTAGTGGCCAGATTATCTTCAATGGTGAAGATATCTCGAAGATGCCTGCACATAAGCGTGCTGATTTAGGTTTAGCTCAAGCACCAGAAGGTCGTGGAATTTTTATTGGCATGAGCGTCTTGGAAAACCTTGAGATGGGTAAGTACAACCGTAAAGGTCGTAGATCTGAAATGAGTGAGGATCTAGAAAAAGTATTCCACTTATTCCCACGCTTAAAGGAACGTATCTCGCAAGTTGGCGGAACGCTTTCAGGCGGAGAGCAACAAATGCTTGCAATTGGTCGAGCCCTCATGGCACGTCCTAAAGTTTTGTTGCTTGATGAACCTTCAATGGGTCTTGCTCCATTGATGATTGCCAATATCTTTAACATCATCACTGAAATCAATAAGACAGGTGTAACCATTCTCCTTGTAGAACAAAATGCTCAGCAGGCGCTACAACGTGCCCAACGTGCCTACGTTCTAGAGGTTGGCCATGTTGTTAAGGAAGCAAAGGCTTCAGACTTACTCAACGATCCTGCTGTTCGCGCGGCATATCTCGGAACAGGCGCACACTAACTCTTAAGTTTTATCGCTCGGCAAGAATTAAACAAGTGATTCGAGCCGTGCATGTGCGTTGTCCTTCATCATTTGTAATCACAATGTCATAGCAGCACATTGTCTTGCCTAATGAAACTGCTGTGGCAACGCCAGTAACAATTCCCTTGGTTGCAGATTTATGATGTGTTGCATTGATGTCAACGCCAACGATTCTGCGCGTTGGCCCAGCATGTAACTGAGTGCCAACTGAACCAAGACTTTCTGCCAATACAACATTGGCGCCGCCGTGTAACAAACCAATTGGTTGTGTATTTCCTTCAACGGGCATTGTTGCTACAAGGCGCTCGGGGGATGCTTCGATAATCTCGATTCCCATTTTCTTATCGAGTGCACCACTGCCACGTTCGCGGATTAATGCTAGAAAGTCTGCTTGTTCCATGGGTCGAAGTCTAACTTGCCTCATAGGATGCGGGCATGACCAAACGCCTGCTTTTAATCGATGGTCACTCCATGGCGTATCGAGCATTTTTTGCTCTGCCCGCTGAGAATTTCACGACAGCCCAAGGCCAACATACGAACGCAATTTATGGTTTTGCCACGATGTTGATTTCACTTATCAAAGAAGAGAAACCAACTCACATTGCTGTCGCTTTCGATGTTTCCCGGAAAACCTTTAGAACTGAGATCTTTCCCGAATATAAAGCCAATAGATCAAAGACACCGGATGAGTTTCGCTCTCAGATGAGTTATCTGCACGAACTCGTAAGCGCGTTTGGAATCCAGCAATTTGAAATTGAAGGCTATGAAGCCGATGACATTATCGCAACGATTACAAAGCGAGCAGAGAAAGAAAAGTGTGAAGTTCTTATCTGCACAGGGGATAGGGATAGTTTTCAATTAGTAAATGATCAAACAACAATTCTGTATCCAAAACGTGGTGTGAGCGAGATGTCTCGAATGACACCGGAAGCGGTTATTACCAAATACGGAATGAGCGCCGAACAATACCCAGACTTCGCAGCCTTGCGAGGAGACCCCAGCGATAATTTGCCATCGGTACCAGGTGTTGGTGAAAAAACTGCAGCAAAGTGGATTGTTGATTTTGGCTCACTGAAAAATTTGCTTTCAAATGTAGATACTTTGGGTGGCAAGGTCGGTCAATCCCTGAGGGATAACATCGATAATGTCATTCGCAATCGTGAACTGACTCAACTTGTTCATGATGCACCTATGGATTTTCAAATCGATGCGCTGCTTTGGAGTGGCCCTAATGAAGAGCTCGTCACTCCACTCTTTGAAAAATTGGAGTTTAGAACTCTCAAGGAGCGTTTAGCTCCGCTTCTAAAGAAATCTCCAGAAAAATCTAAATCAACTCCATCAGCAGACACACTATTTGAAACTCCATTTGATTCTTCAATCCTCACACCCGAAGAAGCAACCAAGAGAATCTGCGAACACACAGGAGAAATTGCAATAGCTTTTGAAGTCGTTGAAGAAAAGATGCACCGCTACTGCGTTGCGCTAAATCGCCAAGACTCTTTTATAGTCCACTCAAGTCAGATGGGCTCATGGGCGACAGATGCAAAAGTTTCCAAAATCGCACATGACGCCAAATCCGTGGCTCGAAACTATCCGTTGACGAGCATCTCATTTGATACCAACCTTGCTGCTTATCTGCTTAATCCAGGTACTCGCAGTCTAGATTTCACCGACATCATCGAACGATGGGGCGATGGAACACAAATTGATCAAGGTTCTCCAGAAGCCGCTTTACATTCGCACGCCCGATTGTTATTTACTTTACGAGATTCTCTTTCGAAAGAACTCAAAGAGCGAGAATTAGAGAGTCTGTTTAATGAACTCGAAATGCCGATCTCCGAATTATTGGCGGCTATGGAGAGCAGGGGCATAGCTGTACATAGAAAGAAGCTGGAATCTTTAGCTGTGTTTTTCGAAAAGGAGAGTGCGGTTCAGACAAAGATTGCGCATGAAGCCGTTGGTCATGAATTCAACCTAGCCTCACCTAAGCAGTTGCAAGTTGTTCTATTTGACGAACTAAAACTGCCGAAAACCAAGAAGATTAAAACTGGATATACAACGGATGCCGACGCCCTTAATTGGTTATTTGAAAAATCTAAACATCCTGTATTGGCCGCGATGTTGCGTGTTCGTGAAACTAAAAAATTAGGCGCAACAGTGGAAGGATTGCTCGCAGAAACGACACAAGCTAACCGTATTCACACTCACTTTGCTCAGACAGTTGCAGCCACTGGCCGACTATCTTCGGTCGGTCCAAATCTGCAAAACATTCCAGTGCGCACAAAAGAGGGAAGACAAATCCGTGAATGCTTTGTTGCAGGTCCTGGTTATGAGTCTTTACTGACAGCTGATTACAGTCAGATTGAGATGCGAATAATGGCTCACTTATCTAATGATGCCGCGTTGCTTAAAGCTTTCGAATCTGGCGAGGATTTACACGCAAGTGTGGCTGGATTGGTTTTCGGAGTAAAACCAAGTGAGGTAGACCCAGAGATGAGACGCCAGATGAAGGCAATGTCTTATGGCTTAGCTTATGGATTAAGCGCTTACGGTTTAGCCGCACAATTAGATTTATCCGCCAGTGCTGCACAAGATTTGATGAATAAATATTTTATTCGCTTCGGTGGAATCCGTGATTATCTAAGTGATGTTGTTGAGCAAGCACGTAAAGTTGGATACACGCAAACAGTTATGGGACGCAGACGTTATTTGCCCGATCTCAGTAGCGATAACCGACCGCGCCGCGAAATAGCAGAACGCATGGCGCTCAATGCGCCAATTCAAGGATCAGCAGCTGACATTATAAAAAAAGCGATGCTCAATGTTTCTTCTTTAATGAATGAAAAGAAGATGAAATCCCAATTACTGCTACAGGTTCATGACGAATTGATCTTTGAAGTTGCACCAGGGGAAGTAGAAGTTCTTACGCAAGTTGTACGAAAAGGAATGGGAAGTGCTTTTGAATTAAGGGCACCACTAGATGTCAGTATCGGAATAGGTTCAAGTTGGAACGAAGCCGCACACTAATTAGTTGTTGGCAGATTATCCTTCATGGCTTCAAGGTCCTCTTCAGATTCAGGAATTCTGTCAGCTTCTTTTAACCTTTCTCTACCGAGAGATAACACAATGAAGCCAAGGCCGATGCATACTGATGTTGTTGCAAGTACAAGTTTTGGTGAAAATAACTCTGACAAGTAACCACCGAGTGCTGCTCCAAGTGCCATGAACGAACCTTCAACGCTCCATAACCAACCCAAAGCTGCGGTTTGCGAACCTTTTGGACGTACAGCTTCCATAACTTCCCAGTAAAAAACTTGAATCGCTCCACCAATTAAACCGAGTGCGGCACCAAAGATAGCCATGGACCAACCAGGGTATGTAAATGCAATGGGAATAGATACAAAGAACCAAACTAAATAAGTTTTACGCATTGTCGAAAGCGCTGAGCGATTCTTTGAAACTAACCCAGCTAATAAACCACCAATCACGTTAGCGATTCCCATAGATGCAAAGATCCATGCAGTTCGCTGAGGAACACCTTCGAGCGTTGCAAACGCAGGGACAGCGACATCAAAGAGTCCCCAGCCAAAACCAATAAAGCATCCTTCAATCATCAAGAGTTGAAGTGGCTTCGACCGCAATAAAGATACGGCGCCCTTAACTTTCTTCTCCGGTATCCAATTTCTTGAAATAGATGTGAGTCCTAGTGCAGTTCCTCCGATGAACATCAACGCAGAAGCTGTTGCTAAAGCCGAACCAGGATGTGAAGACAGGGCTAGTGAAGTTGCAAGCACTGGACCAATAACAAAGGCAAAGTTCATCATCGTTGAATCAGCTGCGTAGGCAACTCTTAAATAATCTGGTGTGACGACATCTTTCCAAAGCGGTCTCACAGAAAGATTAATTGGTGGAGCGGTTATACCGAGAACAAATGCTGCGATGAGTAAAACGTTACGATCTTGAGCCATATTTAGCGCAAGGAGCATTCCGGCATAACAAGGAACAAATATTCGAAGTGGCCATTTCTGACCCCATTTATCCATGATTGAACCGCGGACACCTGCAGTGAGAGAACCTGCTACAGAGTTAATTCCAATGGCTAAACCTGCGATTGCGACGGAGTTAGTCGCTTGTTCCGTTTTGAAAAAAATTGCCAAACTAATCATTCCGTAAGAGATGCGCGCAGGAAGGGCAGTCAAAATAAGCACCCACGCGTTAGGGAATCGAAGTAGTTCTCTATATCTCTGCATTTCACGCGATTCTATCCATCAACACCTAGGGTGAGGCCTGTCTATTCGCACGGATTTATACGCACGGAATTGACCCATGGACGCGAGAAACCGTACCCTTAGCGCTCCCTGTCCCTACTACTCATCTATCCCTACGGAGCATTTTGACTACTTCACCAGTAATTGCAGTTAATGACATTGGATCAGCGGCAGATTTCTTAGCCGCAATCGAAGGAACAATCAGAAATTTTAACGACGGAGATCTCGTCGAAGGCACAGTTGTTCAAGTAGATCGCGAAGAAGTACTTGTTGATATTGGCTACAAGACAGAAGGTGTTATTCCTTCACGCGAATTATCGATCCGTCACGATGCAGACCCAAATGAGATTGTAAAAGTTGGCGACAAGATTGAAGCGTTAGTTCTTCAAAAAGAAGATAAAGAAGGCCGTTTGATTCTTTCCAAGAAGCGCGCACAATACGAACGCGCCTGGGGAGATATCGAAGGCAAGAAAGAGCGCGACGAAGTTGTTATCGGAACAGTCATTGAAGTTGTTAAGGGTGGTCTCATCGTTGACATCGGTCTTCGTGGCTTCCTTCCAGCATCTCTCGTTGAAATGCGCCGCGTACGCGATCTGACTCCATACATTGGCAAGCAGGTTGAAGCACGCATCATTGAATTAGATAAGAACCGCAACAACGTTGTTCTTTCACGTCGTGCATTCCTAGAACAAACACAATCCGAATCACGTACAACATTCCTTAACCAACTTCAAAAGGGTCAAGTACGTTCCGGTGTGGTTTCATCAATCGTTAACTTTGGTGCATTCGTTGACCTTGGTGGCGTAGATGGTTTGGTTCACGTTTCAGAGCTTTCATGGAAGCACATCGATCACCCAGGTGAAGTTGTTGAAGTGGGCGATGAAGTAACTGTTGAAGTTCTTGAAGTTGATTTTGAACGTGAACGCGTTTCACTCTCTCTTAAGGCAACACAAGAAGATCCATGGCAAGCATTTGCTCGCACACACACAATCAATCAGGTTGTTCCAGGTGTTGTGACCAAGCTTGTTCCATTCGGAGCATTCATTCGTGTGCACGAAGGCATCGAAGGTCTAGTTCACATCTCTGAATTAGCAGAACGCCACGTAGAAATTCCTGAGCAAGTTGTTCAAGTAGATGACGAACTCTTTGTAAAGATTATTGATATCGATCTAGAGCGTCGTCGCATCTCACTTTCACTCAAGCAAGCTAACGAAGGACAAGAAGTTGAGATTGAAGCATTCGACCCAACTCAATACGGAATGTCTGCTCGATACGATGCTGAAGGTAAGTTCATTTATCCAGAAGGCTTTGACGCTGACACTCAAGAGTGGAAGCCAGGATATGAATCTCAACGCGAAGCGTGGGAAAAAGAGTATGCAGTTGCACAAGAGCGTTTCCTAGCGCACAAGAAGCAAAAGGCTGAAGCTAAAGCTGCTGACGCTGCTGCAACACCTGTCGAGGTAGCAGCAGAGTAATTTCTAGTGGCCTTCGTTGTAGGACTCACTGGCGGTATTGGTTCGGGTAAATCCCTGGCTGCGCAATTCTTCTCGCAGTTGGGTGCACTCGTTATAGATGCTGATCAACTAGCACGTTCTGCTATTGAAAGAGGCTCAGAAGGTTTTGATGAAGTTCTACTTCGATTCGGTGACACTGTATTAAAAAATGGTGACATCGATCGAGTAGCACTTGGTCAGATTGTCTTTGAGAATCCACAAGCCAAGAAAGACCTCGAAGAAATCATTCACCCACGAATTCGAGCTGAGTTCGAAGAGGCCGTCGCCAGTTTAAATCCAGGTCAAATAATGGTTTATGAGATTCCTCTTCTCGTTGAAACTAAGGCGGCGGATCGTTTCGATTTCGTCATCACCGTCGAATCAGATCCAGAAGTGCGAAAGCAACGTCTGCGTGCTCGAGGAATGTTTCACTCTGATATCGAGAAGAGAATGGCATCACAGGCCACCGAAGAAGAGCGCAGAGCTGTGGCGGATTGCGTTCTCACAAATGATGGCACTGAAGATGATTTGTTGCGCCAAGTAGAAAACATCTGGGAATCAACAATTTTGCCTCGCGCGCAAATTTAGTGCCTCGCGGATAGAGTTAGGCACATGCGCCCAATTACTGATCTTCAAAGGCGAGTTGAACCTTTCCAGGTCATCAGTGATTACGTTCCTGCCGGAGATCAGCCTGCTGCAATCGAAGAAATTGTTAAACGCATCAATGCTGGAGTGCAGGATGTTGTTCTCTTAGGTGCCACCGGAACCGGTAAATCTGCAACAACTGCGTGGATGATTGAGAAATTACAACGCCCCACATTGGTCCTGGCACCGAATAAAACACTAGCCGCCCAGCTAGCAAATGAATTTCGTGAGTTACTGCCCAATAATGCTGTTGAGTATTTTGTTTCGTATTACGACTATTACCAACCAGAGGCGTACGTCCCTCAGACAGATACCTTTATTGAGAAGGATTCCAGCGTCAATGACGAGGTAGAACGCCTCAGACACTCTGCAACAAACTCACTGTTAACGCGCAGAGATGTTGTTGTAGTTGCGACAGTTTCGTGTATTTATGGACTCGGAACACCTCAAGAATACGTCGACCGAATGATCAAATTGAGGGTGGGCGATGAAATAGAGCGAAATGTTTTGCTCCGCCGATTCGTAGATGTGCAATACAAACGCAACGACATGGCTTTTGAACGTGGAACTTTTAGAGTTCGTGGCGACACCATTGAAATTATTCCGATGTATGAGGAGTTAGCACTTCGCATCGAGATGTTCGGAGATGAAATTGAGCGCATTACTACGCTCAATCCACTCACTGGTGAAATCGTTCGCGAAGAGCAAGAGATGTATGTCTTTCCTGCAACTCACTATGCAGCGGGACCGGAAACTATGAAGCGGGCGATGGGGGACATCACCGATGAACTTCAGATTCAGCTCAATCTCTTTGAAAAACAAGGCAAGTTATTGGAGGCGCAACGACTACGGATGCGCACAACCTTTGATTTAGAAATGATGGAGCAGTTAGGTTTTTGTTCTGGAATTGAGAATTATTCTAGGCACCTTGATGGGCGCGAACAAGGCTCTGCGCCAAACTGTTTGTTGGATTATTTCCCAGAAGATTACCTTGTTGTCATAGATGAGAGCCATGTGACAGTTCCTCAAATCGGTGCAATGTATGAGGGCGATGCTTCTCGTAAACGAACTCTTGTTGAACATGGTTTCAGATTGCCGAGTGCACTTGATAACCGACCATTAAAGTGGCCAGAGTTCTTAGATCGCGTTGGACAAAAGGTTTATCTCTCAGCAACGCCTGGTCCTTACGAGCTTGGCAAAGTAGAAAACGATGTAGTTGAGCAAGTTATTCGCCCAACCGGACTTGTCGATCCGCAGATTGTTCTTAAACCAATTAAAGGTCAGATTGATGATCTATTGGCGGAAATAAAGATTCGTACAGAGCGCAACGAACGCGTCTTAGTTACAACCCTGACAAAGAAGATGTCCGAAGACCTCACTGAGTATCTTCAGGAAAAGGGAATCAAGGTAGAATATCTCCACTCTGAAGTAGATACCTTGCGAAGAGTCGAGTTGTTGCGCGAACTTCGTTCAGGTCAATTTGATGTGTTGATCGGTATCAACTTACTTCGCGAAGGTTTGGATTTACCTGAGGTATCACTTGTAGCAATTTTGGATGCAGATAAAGAAGGATTTCTTCGCTCGGCTACATCATTGATTCAAACCATTGGTCGTGCAGCTCGAAATGTATCCGGCGAAGTTCACATGTACGCGGACAACATAACTAAATCAATGGCGAAGGCAATCGATGAAACTAATCGTCGTAGAGCGAAACAAGTTGCCTATAACCTCGAGCGGGGAGTCGATCCACAACCGCTGCGAAAGAAAATTGCTGACATTACAGATCTCATTAATCGTGAAAGCGATGACACTGATGAGCTACTTGCATCTGGCTGTAAATCCAAGTCAGCAGCCGCGCCACCAATTGGCCTGCGCAGTAAGAACGCTGGTTCTTTGCCTCGCCAAGAATTAATCGCGTTGATAGAGTCGCTCACTGACCAGATGAGAAGTGCGGCAGCAGAACTTTCTTTTGAATTAGCAGCCAGATTGCGCGATGAAATTCGTGATTTGAAGAAAGAACTTCGTGCGATGCAAGAAGCGGGGCATTAATGAGCATCGACAAGCTAATTGTTCGTGGTGCCCGCGAACACAACCTCAAAGATGTTTCAATTGAGCTACCGCGTGAATCACTTATCGTCTTTACAGGTTTATCTGGTTCTGGAAAATCAAGTCTTGCTTTTGACACAATCTTTGCTGAAGGACAGCGCAGATATGTTGAATCCCTATCAGCTTATGCTCGCCAATTCTTGGGACAAATGGATAAGCCTGATGTTGATTTCATCGAAGGATTATCGCCAGCAGTCTCAATTGATCAGAAATCAACAAACCGAAACCCTCGTTCAACAGTTGGAACAATCACTGAAGTTTATGATTACTTGCGCTTACTCTTTGCGCGCGCAGGTCGCCCACACTGTCCAAGCTGTGGCAAAGCCGTTTCTAGACAAACTCCACAACAAATTGTTGATCAAATTCTCACCATGCCGGCAACTACCAAGTTTCAGGTATTGGCCCCAGTGGTTCGAGCACGTAAAGGCGAATTTGTAGATCTCTTTGCTGAACTTATAGCCTCCGGTTACGCACGTGCACGCATTGATGGAGAAATCATCGCTTTAAGTGATGCGCCGAAGTTAAAGAAGCAAGAAAAACACACCATTGAAGTTGTAGTTGATCGTTTAAGCGCTAAACCTGAATCAAAATCACGCTTAACAGATTCGATCGAAACTGCTCTCAAATTAGCTTCTGGAATTGTTTTATTGGATTTTGTTGACGCAAAAGGTGCGGATAAAGAACGCACTTTCAGTGAACACCTTGCTTGCCATGATTGCAATCTTTCATTCGAAGAGTTAGAGCCGCGCTCATTCTCATTTAACTCTCCATTTGGAGCCTGCCCCGAGTGCACAGGAATTGGCACAAAGTTAGAGGTAGATGAAGAGCTAATTATTCCTGACGACTCTATTTCGATTTATGAGGGTGCAATTGCTCCATGGGCTGGAGGGCAGTCCTCCGAGTATTTTTTGCGCTTGCTCGAAGCACTATCTGAAGATATTAAATTCTCACTTAATACTCCATGGAAGCGCCTGCCCGAAAAAGCACGTAATGCAATTATTAATGGTTACGAATACGAAGTACACGTTAAGTACAAGAATCGCTATGGGCGTGTACGCAATCACACAAGTGGTTTTGAAGGTGTGGTTCCATTTATTCATAGACGTCACGGCGAAACTGATAGCGATTACAGTCGTGAGAAGTATGAATCCTACATGCGTGAGATTCCTTGTTCAGTTTGTCAAGGAGCTCGCTTAAAGCCTGAAGTACTTGCTGTAACTGTTGGCGACTTATCTATTGCGCAGATTTGCGAACTCTCTATTGCTGATTGCGCAGAGTTTTTAAAGAAGATCTCCCTTAATGCTCGAGAAGCTCAAATCGCCGAGCGCGTGATGAAAGAAGTTAATGCGCGATTAGGTTTCTTGCTTGATGTTGGTTTGGACTACTTATCTCTTGCACGTCCAGCAGCAACGTTGTCCGGTGGTGAAGCTCAGCGAATTAGACTTGCTACTCAAATTGGATCAGGTTTAGTTGGTGTTCTTTATGTATTGGATGAGCCAAGTATTGGTCTACATCAACGTGATAACAGAAGATTAATTGACACGCTCACACGTCTACGCGATTTGGGTAACACGCTTATTGTTGTTGAACATGATGAGGAGACAATTCGCACCGCAGATTGGATCGTGGACATCGGTCCAGGTGCAGGCGAACATGGTGGCAAAGTTGTTGTATCGGGGGATTACCAATCTCTGATTGACTCCAAAGAGTCAATCACTGGAGCATATTTAAGTGGCCGCAAATCCATCGCAATTCCAAGCAAACGTCGACCACTTGATGCGAAGCGAAAACTTACGGTTAAGGGCGCAAAAGAGAACAACCTTAAAGATATCGATGTTGATGTTCCACTCGGTGTTTTTGTATCCGTTACCGGCGTCAGTGGTTCAGGTAAATCCACTTTAGTTAACGATATTTTGTATAGCGTCTTAGCAAACAAACTAAATGGTGCACGCATTGTTCCTGGACGACACCGATCCGTCAGTGGAGTTGATCAATTAGACAAGGTTGTACACGTTGATCAATCGCCTATCGGACGTACGCCACGTTCTAATCCTGCAACGTACACCGGCGTATTCGACAAGGTTCGTGCTCTCTTCGCCGAAACCACTGAAGCCAAGGTTCGCGGATATCAACAAGGACGTTTCTCTTTCAACGTAAAAGGTGGGCGCTGTGAAAATTGTTCGGGGGATGGAACCATCACGATTGAGATGAATTTCCTGCCTGATGTTTATGTTCCTTGCGAAGTGTGTCATGGCGCCAGATATAACCGTGAAACTCTCGAGGTTCATTACAAGAACAAAACCATTTCAGATGTCTTAAACATGCCTATCGAGGAAGCCCACATTTTCTTCGAATCAGTGCCGACAATTGCTAGGTACTTAAAGACCCTGTGTGATGTCGGTTTGGGCTATGTTCGCTTAGGACAATCAGCACCGACTCTTTCTGGTGGCGAAGCCCAGCGAGTTAAATTGGCTACAGAGCTACAACGCAGATCTACTGGTCGAACAATCTATGTATTAGATGAACCAACAACTGGTCTGCACTTTGAAGATGTTAATAAATTACTCGGCGTACTCAATCGTTTGGTCGATACTGGCAATACAGTTGTTGTCATCGAGCATAATTTAGATGTCATCAAATCATCTGACTGGGTAATCGATATGGGTCCAGAAGGTGGTTTCCGAGGTGGAACTGTTGTTGCAGAAGGAACACCAGAAGATGTAGCAAAGGTCAGCGCAAGTTACACAGGACAGTTCTTAGCTGAGATTTTAAAGACTAATCGAAAAGCTCCTGCGAAGAAGAAGTAATCATGGCCGATCCAGCCAGTTATCGCCCTACCGATATTCCAGAAGAAGCTGGTGTGTATCGTTTTTATAACGGCAGCGATAAAGTTATTTATGTTGGTAAGGCAAAGAATCTAAAGAATCGTTTGAGTTCCTATTTTGGAAGTAATCTTGCTCATAAAACTTATCGAATGGTTCACGAAGCGGTACGGGTGGATTGGACTGTGGTCAACACAGAACTCGAAGCGTTAGCACTGGAATTTTCTTGGATCAAGCAATATCACCCAACGTATAACGTTCAATTCAAGGATGATAAGTCATACCCATATTTGGCTATTTCTATTGCCGATGAATATCCCCGAATTTTTGTAACTCGCAAAGAGAAGCGTCCAGGTTTGAAGTATTTTGGACCATATACGAATGCGTGGGCTCTGCGAAACACTTTCGATATTTTGTTAAAGGTCTTTCCTGTTCGTTCCTGCACAGCAGGGAATTTTCAACGGGCTCAAAAGAGCAAGCGTCAATGTCTATTGGGAGATCTAGGAAAATGCGCTGCTCCATGTGTTGGATGGGTATCCCCAGAAGAGCATAGGCAAATTGTTCATAAACTGGATGCATTCATGGAAGCAGGGATGCAGGATTTACTTCCGGCGCTGCAATCTGAAATGGAATTGGCATCTTCACGTGAAGAGTTCGAAAGAGCCGCACGAATTAGGGATCAAATAGAATCATTTGAAAAAGCACAACGCTCCACACAAGGAAATCTTTCCGATGAGTTAGATGGTGATTTCATAGCCATACATGAAGAGGGTCTTCATGCAGCGGGTTCCATTTTCATGTTGCGTCGAGGTTCTATCAAAGGTTCTCGTTCGTGGATTGTTAATCAAGAACTTGCCCTTGAAGGCGATGATCAGTGGGCTTCATTGCTCTTTTCAATTTATGGGGGAGAGAGTACAGAGATACCTTCAACAATCTATTTGAATTCAGAACCCGCAGATACGCAGGCGCTTGAACAATGGCTTTCCTCACTTTCTCAATCGAAAGTAACTCTGAAGGTTCCGCAACGCGGTGACAAGGTAGAACTGCTGGAAACCGTAAAGAGAAATGCCCACTACGCCCTTGTGCAGTTCATGAGTAAGAGAGCAAGTGATGCTGCAGTTTCAGGTAAGGCTCTGCTGGAAATTGAAGAAGAACTTAGCTTGGCAAAGACTCCGCTACGAATTGAATGTTTTGACATTTCCAATATCTCAGGAACATCTGTTGTTGCTTCAATGGTTGTTTTCGAAGATGGCATCGCAAAAAAGAGTGAGTATCGTCGATTCATCATCGACACAACAGAAGGTTTTGATGACACCCGTGCAATGCACCAAGTTATTACGCGAAGACTTAAGAGATTGCTCAATGATCGCGTAGTAGATAGTGCCGAAATCATTGAAGCTGGCGGAAAGCCAAGTAAATTCGCATACCCGCCGCAATTAATTGTTGTAGATGGTGGAGCTCCTCAAGTAAGCGCAGCGCAACGCGCAATGAACGAGTTAGGAATTTCAGATATTGCTTTGTGCGGTTTAGCTAAAAGACTGGAAGAAGTGTGGGTTCCTGAGCAATCAGATCCGATTATTCTTCCGCGCACCAGTGAGGGACTCTATTTGCTCCAGAGAATTCGAGATGAAGCACATAGATTCGCAATCTCATTTCACCGTTCAAGACGTAGCAAAGTTATGCTCGAATCAATCCTTGATGAAATCGAGCAACTTGGACCTAGTCGAAGAAACGCATTACTTGAACGATTTGGTTCGGTAGCTGCTCTAAAGAAAGCAAGTGTTGAAGATATTGCCATGACTCCTGGAATTGGCGAGAAGATTGCTCTTATTGTCTTTGAGTTCCTTGCACATAGTTCTACGTCAAAAATTGATATGGCTACAGGTGTTATTGAAGATGCTTGACAGGTAGGTCAAGATAGAGCCATGAACCAAGAAGTATTAATCCTGACAGGTATGTCTGGTGCTGGTCGTTCAACCGTTGCCCATGCACTTGAGGATCTTGGTTGGTATGTCGTAGATAACCTGCCGCCAACTCTTCTATCTGATCTGATTAAACAAGGTGTTCAATCTGAAATAAAATCACTCGCTGTTGTCGTAGACGTGCGTGGCGGAAAATTCTTTGATGAGCTCGCTTCATCACTCTCAGAATTGAAAAAATCTGGAGCAAATTTTCGGGTGGCATTTCTTGATGCCTCCGATCAAGCATTAGTGCAACGCTTTGAATCAACCAGGCGCCCCCATCCATTGCAGGGCAAAGGTCGCATCGTTGATGGAATTGCAGCAGAGCGAGAGAAACTTCAAGAACTCTTGGCCCAGGCAGATGTTGTCATTGATACATCAAATTTGAATGTTCACCAATTAGAAAAGCGAACTACTGAGATTTTTGCCCAAGGACTAACACAATCTGTCCGGGTGAACGTTCTGTCATTTGGATATAAGTACGGAATTCCAGTCGACGCAGATTTGGTACTCGATTGCCGATTTATTCCTAATCCGCATTGGATTCCCGAATTACGACCGCTAACTGGTTTAGATGACAGAGTTAAAGTCAATGTGCTCTCAAACTCGGGTGTATCGCAATTTGTTCAATCCTATGTTTCAGTGGTCAATCAAATGCTGCCTGGTTATTTACGCGAAGGAAAGAAATATCTGACTGTTGCCATTGGCTGCACAGGAGGAAGGCATCGAAGTGTTTCCGTCGCACGTGAAATCGCAGCCCAACTAGATGGCGAACGCGATGGGTTTTCAGTTAGTGCTCACGCTTCACATCGAGATGTTGGACGGGAATGAGTTCTGGAATTAATCCTCGTGTTATCTCTTTAGGCGGGGGACATGGTTTAGCCGCGACGTTATCTGCAGTTCGAAGAATCACTTCAGAGATAACGGCCATTGTTACCGTTGCAGATAATGGAGGATCAAGTGGGCGATTGCGCGATGAATTCCCAATATTTCCTCCAGGAGATTTAAGAATGGCGTTGGCAGCGTTGTGTGGCGATGATCAGTGGGGAAGAAGTTGGGCTGAAATTTTGCAATATAGGTTTACAAGCGACGGTCCGCTTAATGGTCACGCAGTGGGCAATCTTTTATTAGCCGCTTTGTGGGATAAAGATGTTGATCCTGTGCAAGGTCTAGACCGAGTGGCCGAGTTGTTAAAAGTTGTGGGCAGAGTATTACCAATGGCTTCTGTGCCATTAGATATAGAAGCGACCTTTGATGATGCAGGAACACTGCATCATGTCCGAGGTCAGGTAGAAGTTGCTACTGCACGCGGTAAGTTGAAATCCCTACATTTAGTTCCTGAGAACCCAACAGCGCTACCTTCTGCTTTGAAAGCAATTGATGAGGCAGAGTGGATAACAGTGGGACCGGGTTCATGGTTTTCTAGTGTTCTGCCACACTTCTTGGTTGGACAGCAGTTAAACGCTCTAGAGAAAAGTGCAGCGAAAAAAATAATCATTCTCAATCTTGATTCGCATCCTGAAGCAAAAGCTGATGAATTTGCCGGATATACACCCATAGAACATCTACAGATGCTCCGTGAATATGCGCCAACCATGAAAATCGATCATGTGTTAGTTGATCAGTATGAATTAAGTGATAGTCAGAGGCTTCAACTACTTGTTGAGAGTTTTGGGGGCACATTACACGTGGCAGATCTGCGAAAATCTCCAGGAAGTCTTCATCACGATGTTGAAAAATTAACTTCTGTTTTGAGCCACATCATGGGCCAATCTTTGGTTGGATAAGCACATGGCAATGACATCAGCAGTAAAAGATGAACTCAGTCGCTTGGCTATTACCAAACCGTGTTGCCGAAAAGCAGAAGTTTCATCTCTCCTACGTTTCGCCGGTGGATTACATATAGCAGCTGGCAAGATTGTGATTGAAGTAGAACTGGACACTGCACAGAGCGCTCGACGTTTGCGCAAAGACATTTCAGATATTTATGGTCATGAGAGTGATTTAGCGGTTCTATCATCAAGTGGTTTGCGAAAAGGTTCGCGCTATGTTGTCCGTGTCATTAATGAAGGCGAAGCACTGGCTCGCCAAACTGGATTAGTTGATGCTAACTCCCGACCTGTTCGCGGTCTTCCTCCTCAAGTTGTTTCAGCCGCCATTTGTGATTCAGAAGCAGCCTGGCGCGGTGCCTTCATTGCTCATGGTTCACTCACCGAACCAGGGCGATCATCATCACTTGAAATTACATGTCCGGGACCAGAGGCAGCACTTGCATTAGTTGGTGCGGCACGTCGCTTGGGCATTGTGGCTAAAGCGCGAGAGGTTCGCGGTGTTGATCGCGTTGTTATACGAGATGGCGATGCCATCGGTGTATTGCTTACACGATTGGGTGCACATGAAAGCGTTCTAGCATGGGAAGAACGTCGCATGCGCAGAGAAGTCCGCGCTACAGCAAATCGTTTAGCAAACTTTGATGATGCAAACTTACGTCGTTCTGCACGCGCTGCAGTTGCTGCATCTGCTCGTGTAGCACGCGCTATGGAAATTCTTGGTCCTACGATTCCGGATCATTTAAAAGAGGCTGGCGAATTACGCATCAGTCATGGTCAAGCAAGTTTGGAAGAATTGGGTTCTCTTGCAGTTCCTCCCATGACTAAAGATGCTATTGCTGGAAGAATTCGTCGCTTATTAGCGATGGCAGATAAACGCGCAGCAGAATTAGGAATTCCTGATACTGAAGCTGGCTTATCTCCGGATTTGTTGAATTAATCACGCACAATACGTCGCACAAGAACTCTACTTTTAAGTAACTAAGCTCTCCTGATAGAGTTCGCTCATACCCCAGCGTTGTGGTGCATGAGGTCCATTTTTCAAGGACCGCCTTAAGAGGGCTCTTATAGGAGCCCAAGACGAGCGAGGATTACAGATGATTAACGTTGGAATTAATGGATTTGGTCGCATTGGCAGAAACTTCTTTCGCGCTAGCCTTACAAATCCAAATATAAACATTGTTGGAATTAACGATCTCACAGATAACGCCACACTTGCCCATCTTTTAAAGTATGACTCAATCTTGGGTCGTCTTGGTTTGGAAGTTTCACACACGGCAGACACACTTACTGTTGGTGGAAAAACAATTAAAGTTTTCGCAGAGCGCGACCCAGCAAATCTTCCATGGAAAGCAGTTGGGGCAGATGTTGTTGTCGAATCAACAGGAATTTTCACCAAGGCAGCGGATGCTCAAAAGCACATAACAGCCGGTGCTAAGAAAGTAATCATTTCAGCACCAGCAACGGATGAAGACATCACCATTGTTATGGGCGTTAACCACGAAAAATACGATCCAGCCTCACACCACATCATTTCTAATGCATCTTGCACAACAAACTGCCTAGCCCCTATGGCTAAGGTTCTCAACGATAACTTCGGAATTGTTCGCGGCTTAATGACGACAGTCCATGCCTATACAAATGATCAGGTTATTTTGGATTTCCCACACAAAGATCTTCGTCGTGCGCGTGCAGCTGCAACAAACATCATTCCTACATCTACAGGAGCTGCAAAAGCAATCAGCCTTGTTCTGCCAGAACTCAAGGGCAAGCTTGATGGATACGCACTTCGCGTTCCAGTCCCAACAGGTTCAGTGGTAGATCTTTCAGTAGAACTCTCTAAAGAAGTGAGCGCTGCAGAGATTAACGCAGCGCTTAAAAAAGGTGCAGAAGGTCCACTTAAAGGCTTCATGACCTATACAGAAGATCCAATTGTTTCTTCCGACATTGTCACCGACCCATCATCTTGCATCGTTGATGCTGGATTAACAAAGGTGATTGGAACAACTGCAAAGGTTGTTGGTTGGTATGACAACGAATGGGGTTATTCAAACCGACTCGTTGACTTAATTACATACGTTGGTAAAACGCTGTAATGAATTCACTTGCTTCACTTGATGTAGCAGGTAAGCGCGTTTTCCTTCGTTGTGATCTCAACGTTCCACTAAAGAATGGCGAGATTACTGATGATGGTCGTATTCGAGCATCCTTGCCAACTATTCAAAACCTTTTGGAACGTGGAGCCTCCCTTGTTATCGGCGCTCATTTAGGTCGTCCTAAGGGAGAAGTTAAGCCGGAGTTATCGTTGCAACCAATTGCGAAACGATTGGCAGAACTTCTTTCACAACCAGTGGATTTCATAAATCCGGGTTCGGCCAAGGTTTTATTGCTTGAGAATCTTCGTTTTAATGAAGCTGAAACCAGCAAAGATGATGGGCAACGTAAAGTATTTGCGCAGCAATTAGCACAACTAGCTGATGCATATGTCGGTGATGGGTTTGGGGCTGTTCACCGCAAGCATGCTTCTGTTTATGATCTACCTGCACTGTTGCCCAATGCACCAGGTTTTTTAATTCAGGCTGAAGTAGAAGTTCTTAAGAAACTAACAGAATCACCAAAACGCCCATATGGCGTCGTACTTGGTGGAGCTAAGGTGTCAGATAAAATCGGTGTCATTGCTAATTTGCTTT
>BJFT01000001.1 GCA_014190015.1 Actinomycetes bacterium | reverse complement strand
TCTTCTACTAACGCTTCTTTGCAATCAACAATTCGTGAAATTTCTGCACCGTATTGTTTAGCCCGATCAGGAACACCATCAATATCTGGTTCGTCGTATTGGCCAAGGTCTGCGGTGTATGTGCAAGGGATTGCACCCTTATCCCGCATCCATGCAACTGCTACTGATGTATCTAAACCACCAGAGAATGCAATGCCAACCTTTTCACCTATTGGCAGTGATGCTAGGACTTTGGACATGCGTGAAGTCTAACGGTGCAGCGGACTAGATTGCGCCTAATTCTTTTGCAAGGCGCTGCGCAAGTGCGGGCTGTACTTTCCATTCTGCAAGCATCTCTTTGTATCGGGTGACATCAATTGCATCTGGCTTAGCGCCGGTCTTAGTTGCGCGGATCATGAGATTGCGAGGCGTGTGTTCTCCCCCAACGAATTCAATTGCATCGACTCGGTATCCGAGTAATTTTAAGATTTGAGTACGAAATGAATCAGTTAAGAGATCGCCTAGACGCTCTCGCATAATTCCGTGTCTAGTGAGCATCGGCCATGGCTCAGGGATTTCTTGCATCTGAGTCTGTAAATCGTGATGACAACACGGCGCAATTAATAGCAGTTGTACGTTGTGCAAAACGCCCCACGCAATTGCATCATCAGTTGCTGTGTCACAAGCGTGCAAAGCGATGGCAATATCTGCTGTCTTTATTGCAGTATCCGAAATCTCTTCTGCGCGGAATTCAATGGAATCCGTAATCCCCAACTTCTGCGCAATTTTGTTATTTCGATCTCTAGAATTTTCGCGCACGTCAACACCGATAACTTTGGCATCTAAACCGGCTTTACGCAGATATTGATGCGTTGCAAATGTTAGGTAAGCATGGCCACATCCAAGATCGACGATTGAAAGCTTTTCTTTTTTCTCTGGCAGTGCGGGTTCAAGAATTCTTAAAAACTCTTCAACTTGGCGGTACTTATCTTGCATCGAAGGTTTAATAACGCCTTTGTGATCTGAAATTCCTACCTCAATTAAATAGGGATCACTTGAATCTAATAGGCGTTCTTTCGTTCGATCGTGCGCGAGTGTTCGCTCAAAGGTTCCTTTGCCTTCATGAATCAAAGCATCACCTTTTTTGGTAATTCGTAGCGAGTAGGAGCCTGTTGTGAATTCAACCAAAACATTTGCGTACCCACTGTTGAGTAACTCAAGAATTGCACTCTTATCAGCGTCAATGTTTTTTGTGGTGTCTTGCTTTGCTTCACTAAGCACGAGTTGTAACTTCAAGCCGTCTTTAAGTTGTACGGGGCGAATATCGATGCGCTCATAGGTTGTTTGCATATTTCTACGACGGCCTGAAAGAACTGCACGAACAAAGTTATTTTGATCAAGGATTAGCTCTGCTGCTCTATTGAATGCAACATTTAACTCGAGCGACATTGCTCAAGTGTAAGGCTTATTTAACTGGCAGTTGAATTTGAATTGCCAAACCACCGAGTGGGCTCTTCGATAATGAAATGCTTCCTGAGTGTTCCTTAACAATTGCAGCGATAATGCTTAATCCCAGACCGCTTCCGCCTGTATCGCGTGAACGTGAGCGATCGAATCGTTCGAATTCGTAACTAGCTTTGTTGTAAGCATCTTCAGGAAGTCCTGGGCCACCATCTTCAATGCGTACGTGCACTTCTTTACCCTTGCTCTTTAGTTGTACGCGCACGGGTGCATCTGCTGGGGTATGCCGTCTAATATTTGAGAATATATTTTGAATCATTCGATCAATGTGATCACTCGATGCCTTGATCGCAAGCTCTGGTTCAATCTTGGAATCAATACTGCGATCTGGTGAAAGAATTTGGAAATCTCGTAAGTGAGTACCTAACGCAGATGAGATGTCATATAGCTCGAAATCAAGATGTGTAGCTTCATTGAGTTCGGCTGTGAGCAACAAATCATTAATCAAGGATTCCATGCGTTTAACTTCATGGTCTACTCGTTGAAATGCCTTGTCTTGATCTTCTTTAGCCGCAATTTTATTGGAGCCAAGCAACTCTGAATATCCCTTAATAACTGTCAACGGCGTACGTAATTCATGGGCGGCATCACTTAAAAATCGCTGCATTCTGACCAGCGATTGTTGTTCAAGTCTTCGGGAGTTATTGCGAAGCAACAAGAATGAGAGCGCAATTGCGATCATGTTTGCGGCAAAAAGAAAGGCTAGAAGTCGCGCAATATTATCGCGCCACTCTTTCTCTAAATCTTCGGTGGAAATTGCAACCACTAAGAACTCATTCTCTGGCAGTGGGATTGAGCGCATCCGATACGGCTCATCTGAGTTAACTGATATCGCCCTTAAAATCGAAGAACTGATGTTCTTCATTGACGTATCTAAAGGAAAGCGCTCCGAAGATTCAGTCAGTGAAATCTGCTCTCCGCGCGGAGTAACAAGAACAACGGTGGCATCGATTCTGCCCGCATCCAGTGCAAAGAGTGCAGCGTTTAATAAATCTTCTTGATTTTGAAGAGCAGTTTGAATTACAAAATCTAGTCGTGAGTCCACTTGGCGAAGTGCAGCGCGATGTGAATCATCTAAGGCAAAACCACCGATTCCGAGAGATACCAAGGTTGTAATAAGAATCGAGAAGAAGGTAACTCGGAAGCGTTGATTCATTATTTACTTTGGTTCCAAAATTTGAAATCCAACTCCTCTGATGGTCTTGATTCCTTCAAATCCGTCGCGATGTAATTTTTTGCGCAAGTAAGAAATATAGGTATCCACAACGCTTGTCTCTGACTCAAAAGTAATCCCCCACACATCATCTAAGAGTACAGATTTGCTAAGAACACGACCCTTATTTTCAAGCAGCATCGCGAGTAGTCGAAACTCTGTTGGTGATAAATCTAC
Source organism: Actinomycetes bacterium (assembly GCA_014190015.1). GTDB lineage: Bacteria > Actinomycetota > Actinomycetes > Nanopelagicales > Nanopelagicaceae > Planktophila. The sequence continues at coordinate 104,027 of BJFT01000001.1, read as the reverse complement.
GAGATCTTGATTGAAAGTCACTTGGTGCTTCTCTTCATTGAGTGTTATTGGTCCACAAGTAAGCGTGGCAGCTGTGGTCGAAACTTTCGATGTACGGCGCAAGATTGCTTTGACTCGAAGTAATAACTCTTCTAATCCAAAAGGTTTTGTCACATAATCATCTGCACCTAAAGAAAGGCCTCGAGTGATATCTGCTCGGTCATTTCTTGCCGAGAGCATGAGTACTGGTGTCATGTCGTTTTGCGAACGCAAACGTTCAACTAAATCAAAACCATCCATTAAAGGCATGTTGATATCGATGATTAATAAATCTGGCTTAGCGGTGCGTAGCAAAGTCAGGGCAGACATGCCGTCATTGGCCTGGAGAGTTTCAAACTCTGCGATGCGTAGTGCATCGCATACTAATTCACGTACGTTTGCTTCGTCGTCTACGACCATAATTTGAGGAGCCATGGCTATACCTTCGCACATTTCTAGATATCTGTAACTAACTTTAGGTGTTTTCTAAGCATCTCACAGGAGGTTCACAAAGAAATCTTCTACACTTTTGCCATGGCGAACCGTGCCCGCAATCTGGGATTGGCAACTTTAATAAGTGCTGCACTTACTTTTTCTTTAATCTCCCCAGCTTCTGCAGATGAAGATCGAACAAAAACAAAACCTTCAGCAAAGATGGATTTTAAGAATGCAAAAGAGAAACTGAAGTACGAAATTGATGCATATAAAGCTGCGATGCAGGCTCGAAAAGAAGCACGCGAAGAGATCAATGAAGCTTTCAAAAATGCAATTAGAAAAGCAACATCAGATGCAAAAATAGCTCTGATGAGTGCAACGACGGCTGAGCAAAAAATGATTATTATGAATTCTCTAAAGAATGCACGCACTGCAGCGGTTGCGGTACGAGATGCCGCACTTGCAGCCCTTGGTTCGCTTCCATCTCCACCCGCTGAGCTAAAGAAAGACGAAAAGAAACGTAATTAAGAGAAAGACACCAGTTTTGCGGTAACCTCCTCCACGTTCATTGGCAATTACTGATCGCGAAGAGGGTTAAAACTTGGAATCTGCAACCGTTTGGTTTGTCACAATTGGAGTTCTTTCACTAGTCATTGCCTTTGACTTAGTCATGGCAATTCTTAGACGAGATAAAGAGACAACGATTACAGAGTCCTCCATCTGGACTGTGATTTATGTGAGCGCGGCAATCGTTTTCGGTATCTTGATGCCAAACTGGGTGGAATCTCCAACCGCGCGTCCTGAATTTTTTGCTGGCTGGTTAACAGAGTATGCGCTTTCAGTAGATAACATCTTCGTCTTCGTAATTATCCTTTCCCGACTCAAGATTGATAGTAAAAAACAACAGCTCGTGCTCTTGCTGGGAATCATCATCGCTTTGTTATTGCGTGGTGGATTTATTGCAGCAGGTGCAGCAATCATCTCTCGCTTCCAAAGTGTCTTTTTCATCTTTGGCGCATTCCTTATCTTCACAGCGATTCAACTTATTCGCGAAAGTGGACATGACGAGGAAGTGAAAGAGAGCCGCGTTGAAACCTACCTGAAGAGTAAAGGCGCCAGCACTTTTACAATCGCACTTATTTCACTTGGTGTAACCGACTTGGTGTTCGCACTTGATTCTATTCCAGCGATATTTGGAATCACGAAAGATCCCTACATTGTGGCTACAACAAATATCTTTGCGCTGATGGGGTTGCGACAACTCTATTTCTTGCTTCAAGGCTTAATTGCTCGCTTGGTTTACCTTTCCTACGGCCTCTCAGCAATTCTGGGCTTCATCGGATTCAAAATGATTTTCGAGGCACTACACGCAGTTGGCATTCATGATGTTGCAGGTATCGAGGTTCCTCACGTTCCACTTGCTGTCAGCCTTGGATTCATTATTACTTCTCTGACAATTACGACAGTAGCTAGTTTGACGGCTACACGTAAGGATGGAAGCGAAATAATTTAAAGCGGCAACGCGTAAATAAGTGCTGTTGCTATTGCTGCATACGCAGTTGTTTGAAAAAGAATACTGAGCGCAGTTTTTCTATCCGCGGCGCGGCTTGCGCTATCTGCAACTTTTGAAAGCTGGCCGAGTTTTCCAAAATTAAATGTGCCCATAAATCCATAAGCCAAGCAGAACTTCTTACGTGATTGAACCCATCCCACGCTAGCAACCATCAACGGAATAAAAAGTCCTAGGCGTGCACTGCGTGGTGCATTTATTGAAATAAGTGTTGCCAGAATTGAAATTGAGAGTGCTAAACCGATTAATGCAACGATTTGGCGTTGTTTAACTTCACCTTTGCCAATGTTGCATGCACCTGGAATGTAATCAGCAGTGCTCACTTATGCGTCTTCAAATTCATCTTCATCGATCCACGCTTCTGCAGTGGAGTCTTCTTGACGTTCGATCCATGACAAGAAAGACGCAACAGCCTTAAACGCCAATAGGCCGACAGCAATGGCTGCGGCTAGTCGGCGAATGGCTTTGAACATAGGTTAAAAATACTCTTCTTTTTGAACTTTTGCAGTATTTATAGATTACGAGTTGGAAAACGCTTGCTCAATATCTCGCCATAGATCTTCGATGTTTTCGCAACCAACAGATAGTCGAATCAAATTCTCAGGAGTCAATACACTCTCAGCTGGCCAACGTCTGCGTCGTTCCCACAGACTTTCAATGCCACCCAAACTCGTTGCATGGGTAATTAGATGCGAGCTTTCGCATATGCGATCAGCCTTTGCCGGCCCATCCTTTACTTCAAATGAAACGACAGCGCCAAAGCCGCGCATAAAACTCTTTGCTCGAGCATGTTGAGAGTCTTCGGGTAATCCCGGGTATCTAACGCGCGAAACTCCTGGGTGCTTGCTTAGACGCTTTGCTAGCTCAAGAGCATTCTCTTGAGCCTTATAAAAGCGCAGTGGAAATGTGCGTAGACCGCGAAGAGCAAGCCATGCTTCGTAAGGACCAGGTATTCCACCGTGAATCTTGCGAATCTCGTGTAAGCGAGAGTAGAGCGCTGGCATCTTCGTTGATAAAGAACCCATGATGAGATCGCTATGTCCTGCAAAATATTTGGTTACGGAGTGCATCACGATATCGGCACCCATTGCTAGTGGGTTTTGAATCAATGGAGTAGCAAATGTGTTATCAACACCAACTCCGACACTTAGGTTACGAGCTGCGACGATAAGTGTTGGCATATCTGCAACTTCCAGTCCAGGATTAGTTGGAGATTCAAGCCAGAGAAAAGCTGCGCCATTCATGGCAGCAATGACAGCATCTGTATTGGCAATATCAACGAAGCGAACTTCTAGGCGACCGCTCTCTTGAAATGAAGTAAGCATCGCCATTGTTCCGCTGTATCCCTGATCGGATGCAACAACTGGCGCACCAATTGGAAGCAGTGCAAAGACTGCACTGATTGCTGCATTTCCAGATGCAAATGCAAGTGTCTGCCCACCTTCTAATTCGCTGATTGCACTTTCTAGTGCGCTCCACGTTTCATTTCCTGAACGTCCATAACCAAGTTCTCCACCGGCGTGATATGTAGAACTAAGAGAAATATCTGGATTTAGAGATCCATCTTTTGTAACCGGAGGACGGCCAGCAGAAATAGCAATCGTCTCTGGGCTTAATTGTGGATCGCTCATGTGTAAAGCCTAACCCTTCAGAAGCAATGCCATTGCTGCATTATGACCAGGGATTCCACTTACTCCTCCACCACGTTGCGCACCGGCTCCACAGATAAAGATGCGTGGATCATCGGTCTCAACGCCCCAGATTCGTGAATCACCTTCTTCCTTAAATGGAAAATTGAGGTCTCGATGAAAAATATTGCCACCTGGCAATCGAACATCTTTCTCTAGATCCAGCGGACTCTTTACTTCGATACACAAAGAACCATCGCTATTTACAGCTAAGACACTTTCGATGGGGTCTAGCAAATAATCATTGAGTGCATCAAGGCAACGCTTCTGCGCCATTTTTTTAGCAGCGTTGTTATCTTTTTCAAAGAGTTCAGCAGGGGTATGTAAACCAAAGAGAGTTAATGTGTGAAAACCTTTACTCGCTAAATCATCACTTAAAATACTTGGGTCCGTCAATGTGTGGCAGTACATTTCAGATGGAGCATATTCGGGAATCACGCCACTCTTAGCGCTTTGGTAGGCACCTTCTAGTTGATCGTAACTTTCATTGATATGAAAGGTTCCTGAAAATGCTTTCTTTGAATCTGCTCCAGATTTTAAACGCGGTAACGCTTTGAGCAACATATTAATTTTTAACTGCGAACCGGAGAGAGAGTCTTGAGTTTTCTTGCCCAGAATTCGATCAAGATGTGCCGGTGCTGCGTTACTGAGCAGATACTCAGCTTCATAACTCTGTCCTGAAATTGTCTGCACAGTTACGCCACTTGAATCACTTGAAATCTGCGTAACTTCAGAAGATGTTTTTATTTGCACACCTAATGACGTTGCAACTCGTTCTAACTCCTTAACCAGTGCGCCCATTCCACCGCGAGGCACTCTCCACTCTCCTGTGCCATTTCCCATAAGGTGATATAGAAAACAGATATTGGATTGGATTGATTCAGCAGAGACAAAGGTTCCGATTAACGCATCAGTTAAAACGACTCCCCTGACCAGGTCATTGCTGAATTTAGATTTGATGATTTCTGACATTGGTTTTTCTACAAGGTATTCCCATATTTCATTCTCGCCAATGTGCGCTTTCATCTCAGAACGAGTCAGCAAAGGTTGCAGAAAGGTAGGTGCCATTTTCTGAGCGAATTTTTCCACATCTGAATAAAACTCTTGCCACTGCTTTCCTTCGTGGTCAGAGCCAGTTAATTCTTTGAATGACTCTTCGGTTTCTTTATCCCAGATTCGAGAGATATGTAATCCGAGATCCTTGCCATCCTTCACATACGGCGTGAAGGATGAAACTTCGCGGGAGAGAGTTTCAAAATTTAATCCCAAGTCACTAACTATTTGATCAGGCAGTAGAGCGACGAGATATGAATATCGTGAAAGCATGGCGTCGTACTCTTTGAACGCTCTGACACTTGCTGTTGCGCCGCCAATTTCATCTGCAGCCTCAAGCATCAAAACGCTTTTGCCAGCTTTGGCCAAATATGAAGCCGCAATTAAGCCATTGTGACCTGCGCCCATAACGATGGCGTCATATTTCATATGTGAACTGTATTGGTCTGCTTACTTTGGTTCAAGAATGAGTGAAACTGAATTAATGCACCAACGCTGATCTGTTGGTGTATCAAATCCTTCACCTTCAAATACATGCCCTAAATGTGAATCACAAGCTGCGCAGCGAACTTCGGTTCTGACGCGCGGTGCGAGTGAGCGATCTTCAATAAGAGTGACCGCATCATTTTCGGTTGGTGCATAAAAGCTTGGCCAACCACATCCGGAGTGAAACTTAGTTTCGCTCCTAAAGAGTTCTGATTGACAAGCTTTGCACTTGTACACGCCAGTTGTTTCGGTATCTGTGTATTCACCTGTAAATGGGCGCTCTGTTGCTGCGTTTCGCAGTACGTCATATGAGAGTGGATCAAGCCTGGCCTTTAGTTCGGCTTCATCGATCTGAACTTTCTTGCTCATGCACTCACCATTGATTCGGGGAAGTTAATTCCCGTACTGGAGTGACAGTCATAACCATTTGGATTCTTCTCTAAATATCGTTGATGGTATTTCTCGGCTTCAAAGTATTCATTTCCATCAGCGGCAAGTACCTGCGTCACGATTGGACCAATTGAGTTTTTATCTAACTCGGCTTGATAGATTGCCAACGATTGCTCGACTTCACTCTTTTGTTGATCTGATGTTGTAAAGATGGCACTTCTATATTGAGAACCAATGTCATTTCCTTGGCGATCCAATGAAGTCGGATCGTGCATCTCCCAAAACTCTTTCAATAATCTTGAATAGGAAATTTTGCTGGTATCAAATACAACTTTGACTGTTTCAGTGTGACCCGTTCTTCCAGTGCACACCAATTCATAGGATGGATCTGCAACTGTTCCGCCCATATATCCAACGCTTGTTTCAATAACGCCATCTAATTTCCAGAATCGTCGTTCAGCACCCCAGAAACATCCAGTTGCGAAATATGCAGTTTGTGCGCTCATCTGATAATTCTGGCACCTCACTTCTGTTCGCGCACGCGCTGATAACCTTGTTCATGCGCCCCCGTAGCTCAGGGGATAGAGCACAGCCCTCCGGAGGCTGGTGCGCAGGTTCGATTCCTGCCGGGGGCACGCAACAAGGAATTAATCTTCATTCAGGCGATGTAAATCACTTAATTCACAGAAATCTTTTCTCCTACATCCTTGTTTAACTAAGCAATACACGGGAGAATTAAGACGTTGCGTTGGCATTGATGCCTCGTATTAGCTAAATCTCGAAAATCTTTTTACGTAGAAGGGATGGTTCAGTCATGGATTGGCGTCATCAATCTGCTTGTCGTGATGAAGACCCAGAGCTCTTCTTCCCAGTTGGAAATACTGGCCCAGCAATTACACAAATTGAAGAAGCAAAGAAAGTCTGTAACCGTTGCATTGTTAAAGAACCGTGCTTGGCTTGGGCACTTGAGAGCGGACAAGATGCTGGTGTGTGGGGCGGGCTTTCAGAAGATGAACGTCGTGCATTAAAACGTCGTGCTGCAAGAAATCGCGCGCGCATGCAAGAACAGAATCAAGTAAACAATCCTGTTTAAATCGGGAATTTAAGTTTTGCTACCGTTGAATTCTGCGCGGATTTTAGTTCAATAGAACCCTTCAACTCATTTTCAGTCAGAGTTCTAACAATTTGAAGTCCTAGGTTTGAGGAAGTATTCAAATCAAATCCACTTGGCAAACCCTCGCCATCATCTGAAATTTCAATAACGCACTCTTTACTCTGACGATCGATACTGATCTGCACTCCCGAACCAGTCGTTGCTAAACCATGTTCGAGTGCGTTGTGGATTAACTCAGTAACCACAAGGGCTAAAGGAGTTGCGATTCGCGGGTCAAGAGATGAAATTTCTCCGGCGCGGGTAATCGTAAGTTCGTTCATGCGTGGGCTTAAATCTAGGGCGTGAGTGATGAGTGAATCCAAAACTTGATCGAAAGCAACACTGGCTTGCGAACTAGTTGAGAGTGTTTCATGAACGAGGGCGATTGAAGCAATTCGGCGAACAGCTTCATCGAGTGCTGCACTCGCACTGGGGTCTTCGATTCGTCTTGCTTGTAAACGCAAGAGCGCGGAAACTGTCTGTAAGTTGTTCTTTACGCGATGGTGGATCTCTTTAATCGTGACATCTTTGGTAACGATTTCTCGCTCACGGCGACGTAACTCGGTTACGTTTTGGATTAGAACGATGGCGCCAATTCGATCACCTTTGGCAACGAGTGGAAGAACGATTAAATCAATCGTTCCGCCTTCATTTTCACACTCAGCGCGTTGCAGAGTTTTTCCACTTAAACGACTTCGTAAACCTTGATCATCTGCATCATGAGTATTTGTGTTTATCTTTTCGCTAATCTCGCCAAGATTAAATCCTTCTAAATCGCTATCCCATCCAAGTCTGTTGTAGGCAGAACGTGCGTTTGGGCTGGCATAAGAGATTGTTCCATTTACATCTAATCTAATTAGTCCGTCACCAACTCGTGGAATTGGATCTAAATATGCATGCGCTCCAGGGTATGGAAAGGAACCTTCTGAAACCATTGCGTACAACTTATGTGCAATTTCTCGATAGTTTAATTCGAGTCGACTCGGTGTGCGCATTGATTCGGCACTTCGGTGGCGCGAAATAACCGCTATCACTTGAGATTCAAAAATTACTGGAACGGTTTCAACTTTAATCATTACTTCTCCGACAAGTTCAGGTTCGGAGTCTCTGATAATTTCACCATCTGAAAGAGCTTGATCGATAAGTGGCTTGCTCCCCCATTCAATCTCATCACCAATAACATCGTGGGTGAAAATGGTTGCTGCGGTAGTAGGTCGAATATGTGCGACGGCGACGTAGCCTGTTGGCCAACTCTTAAAGTCTTTGCGCAGTGGAACCCAGAGGACTAAGTCTGCGAAAGATAAATCTGCGAGAAGCTGCCAGTCGGCAACAAGTTCTTGAATCCTATGGATGTGTGCTGATGAAAGAGGAGATCTGCCGTGAACTAGATCTTCTAAGCGAGCCATTACTTGGCACCCGAAGTATTTAGATAATCACCAATTTCTTGAGTGGCATACCATGTTAATTCATCATCATTTGAGTCGTAAACAAATAAAGCTTCAACGCTCTCCCAGATAACGGGTTCACTTAGTACAACACTTTCTTCCAAATGTTGTGAAATCTGCTGATCGGTAACTTCTAACGCGATGACATATCCTCCTGAGTTTCTGGCAGCAATCATGGAGATTTCGTACTCGGCTTCTTCTTCATCCAACTCTGGATTCTCAGTAATGAACTTAATCGTTGGCGCGTAAACAATCTCTGGAGCAAATTTCTTTTGGGCATAAAAATCTCTGAGTTCTTCGATACTCATAGCCAGATATGCACGCATTGGCTAAGGGTATAAGAGTTTAGGAAATCATTTCACTTGCAATTGAAGCCAAAGCTTTTCGCAGTACTCCTCGCTCATTAACCTCCGCAAGCGCTCCCCGAGATTCTGAGGCATCAGTTGTGCTGCGGATATCTGATGGCAAGACATAGAGGTGTGCGGCTTTATGAGTAGTAGCCACAGAGAGAAAAGCCTTCTCTTCTTCCTGGCCCTTTCTGCCATGTGTCCGCATATTTAAAACGAAAGTTATTGAAGAAATTATGGAGGTTCTGTTGAGTATGGATGTTATTTTCTTAAATCTCATCTGACCTATTCGATCTGGTCTGGCAATAATCCATAACTCATCTGCGTGATCTCCAGCCCAGGTAATAACTAATGAGTCTGCTCGTCGATCAGATAACTGTGATGACAGATCATGAATTGTTCCTATATCAATAATGATGAAATCAAAATCAGAGTGCGCCCTTTCAATAACTGAGTCAAACTCTGCAATGCGCTCTCGGGTGAGCTCCTTGATATACAAACATGGCGAAGAGAGTCGCCAAAGTTCTTCATCAATGAGATTTCTCTGATCAAGATAGATCGCAACATTTGGTTCACTTAGATTTGCATCTATAAGCAGGACTCTCTTTTCTTTCAGCGATAGTTCATAGGCAAGATTTATTGCCATCGTGCTCGCGCCTGTACAAGAGCCTGCGGAAGAAATCGCAATAACACGTGCGCGGTTATTCGATTGAATCAGTGGCGTTAGTTTGCGTATGAGAGGAGAGCGCACATACCCACGAATGAAAGTTGCTAGCTGAGGCGCTGTTGATGGGATTTCATGTAATCCATCATCAACGCTTCGTGGGGAGTTACTCGAAGCAAAACCAATTATTTGACGAAAATTTAAAGAAAGAGTTTCGAAGGAATCAGAGTCAAAATCGTTGAGATCTGGTGAATACAAGAGAAGAGCCGAACTTGCCTGCTCCGGATTAGATGATGCGAAATCACTTAGAGATTCAAAATCCACTGCTCGATGTATGACACTCCATCCTTGTGTGAAGAGAGTTCCTGCAACAAAACTCTCTTGTTCGGAGTTTGAAATGGCTGTAATGATTACAGGTAAAGCAATTTCAGCCATGTGAACTCACAAGAACAACTCGACCTTGCGATGTTGCACCTAATAGCAAGAGCACTTCATCTGATTGCACCGCGACCGTTAGTCCGACTTCGCTTCCAAAGTTTGAACCACTTTTAGTAATTGCCAATACGTGAGCACCTGCAATGACGAGTTCAGGAATTAATTGAATTTCTCCATTGGAATCAGCCTGAACCCAATAAATGTCGATGACCGAACCTGGACTTATACCCTCTGGTACATCTGCTGATCGAATGCTCAGTGGCACTGAACTTAGGGACAACGAATCAGCTTGCGGTGAAATCGATGTGCGTGAAATCAACTCATGCGCTTCTATGCGAACTTTTGTAAAGGTTCCGAGGATCTGGGACTCCTCGCTGATGTAATTCATCGCGACATCGCCAAGTGTTACTTGCACACGCGCCAGGTCATTCTCAGTAATTTGATGTCCTGGAAGCAAAAAAGTTGTAGAGACAATCATGGTGGTTTTTTGGTTTGCAAGGGAAGAAAATAAGAAAGCACTAATGAGTGATGCCGCAATAAGAGCGATAGCAAGGATTAAACGTGAGCGAGAAGATTTTCTTTGAATGGCCATAGGCCGGTACTCAACGCTAGATACAAAAGCAATGTATTCGCAGTACACATCCATTCTTTTTGATGAGAAAAAACTCATCACTTTGCCTGTTTTAACTTATGGTCGGCGGCGTCACTCTCTGTTCATGACAACTATTGAGAGCATCTCCTTATTAAAGCCAGTTACGTACGCAGAAATTTCAAGCTGTGAAGCAGAAGATTGGCAGCACCCCATGCTGGAGATGTTTCGTCCAATCGTTGAAGAGCATGAAAAACAAAAAGCACGCTTGTACTTAATTCCATCTAGTTTTGATGATGAATACGATCCAGATTTCTCGCCTCAACCAACTTCGGCAAGTGATCTTCCAGAGTTGCACCAATGGACTATGAAATTTGTTGTAAGTGTTCTTGAAATATGGGCAGGTCGCCGTTCGCCCTCACAACTCACTCGGATGTGCCATCGAAAGATATTTACAGAGCTACATGCCAGAGCTGGGAGCATGAAAGAAGTTGGAAAATTGAGAACTATTCATCAGAGTGAACCACTCGATGGAATTTGCGAATCAGTTGTGACAGTTAGATATGGCGAAAGGTTGCGTGCACTTTCGGTGCGCTTTGAAGGTGTTGATAATCGGTGGTTATGTACAGCCTTAGATTTGTTATAAAAAATTAAGCGGCGCCGTGGCAGCGCTTAAACTTCTTACCTGAACCACAAGGACACGGACCATTGCGTGAAACATCGGTTGAACGCGTAACGCCATCTTCATCAGCAGCTGTGTACTTAAGCGCTGCTACGGGTGCCTCTGGTTGTTCAAGGCCCTTGGCTTGCACTTTATTGTTGCCTTCAACTTGAACTTCGATGTTGAAAAGATAGCTTGCGATTTCTTCCTTGATTGCATCCATCATCGCTGTGAACAAATCAAAGCCTTCACGTTGATATTCAACGAGTGGATCGCGCTGCGCCATAGCGCGAAGACCGATGCCTTCTTGCAAATAATCCATCTCATACAAGTGTTCGCGCCATTTACGATCGAGGACAGATAGCAATACCTTGCGCTCAAGTTCGCGCATTACTTCGCTACCTAAACTCTGCTCACGTTTTTGATAAGCAGTAGCAACATCTTCGAGGATGCGTGCTCTTAGGAAGTCAGAATCAAGACCTGCGCGTGATCCAACTTCTGTTTCGAGTTCTTGGATTGTAAATGAGACTGGATAAATAACCTTAAGAGCGGTCCAGAGTTTTTCTAGATCCCAATCTTCTGCATAACCATCGGCAGTGGCTGCATCAACATAAGCGCCAAGTGTTTCGCTCATGAATTCGCCCACTTGATCTTTAATATCTTTACCTTCAAGAACAAGACGGCGCTCACCATAAATTACTTCACGTTGGCGATTCATTACGTCGTCATACTTCAGAACATTCTTACGGATTTCAAAGTTCTGAGCTTCTACCTGCGTTTGAGCAGAACGAATCGCATTAGAAACCATCTTGGATTCAATTGGTTCATCATCTGGAATACCAGCTGCAGATAAGAAACGTTCAACTAAACCGGAATTAAATCGACGCATGAGTTCGTCCTGTAGAGATAAGTAGAAACGAGACTCTCCTGGATCGCCTTGGCGACCAGAGCGACCACGCAACTGATTATCAATACGACGAGATTCGTGGCGCTCGGTACCGAGAACGTAAAGACCACCAAGTGCGCTTACTTCATCATGGCCCTTTGCAACCGCTGCTTTTTGCTTTGCAATCTCTTCTGGCCAAGCAGCTTCGTACTCTTTTGGATTATCTACAGGAGATAAACCTTTACGTTGCAATTCAAAATCTGCCATAAATTCTGGATTTCCGCCGAGCATAATGTCAGTTCCGCGACCAGCCATATTTGTGGCAACTGTTACGGCGCCTACAACACCTGCGCGCGCAATGATTGCTGCTTCGCGTTCGTGATGCTTAGCGTTAAGAACTTCGTGTGGAACTCCGCTTTTCTTAAGGAGCGCTGATAGTTCTTCGGATTTTTCAACGCTGACTGTTCCAACCAAAACTGGTTGTCCCTTGCGATGACGCTCAACGATGTCTTTAGTTACTGCTGCAAATTTTCCGGCCTCTGATTTATAGACTAAATCTGGTTGATCAATACGAACCATTGAACGATTTGTAGGAATAGGAACAACGCCAAGTTTATAAATCTGATGGAATTCAGATGCTTCAGTCATTGCGGTACCGGTCATACCGGATAGTTTTTCGTATAAACGGAAGTAGTTCTGCAGCGTTATAGTTGCAAGAGTCTGGTTTTCATCCTTAATTTCAATGCGCTCTTTTGCTTCCAAAGCTTGGTGCATACCTTCGCTGTAGCGACGCCCAGCCAGGATGCGGCCTGTATGTTCATCAACAATCAGTAGCTCGCCATTCATGACTACATAATCTTTATCGCGCTTGTAAAGCTCTTTTGCGCGAATAGCGTTGTTGAGATAACCAATCATCGGTGTATTGGCAGCCTCGTACAGATTCTCAATCTTTAGTAACTCTTCTACGCGGGTTACGCCCTCTTCGAGAATTCCAGCCGTGCGCTTTTTCTCATCTACTTCGTAGTGACGACCGCGATCTAATTTTTGTACCAGCTGGCTAAATTCGAGGTACCACTTAGTTGCCTTATCAGCAGGTCCACTAATAATTAAAGGTGTACGTGCTTCATCAATTAAAATTGAGTCAACTTCGTCAACCACTGCAAAGAAGTGATCTCTGTGAACGCAATCATCTAAATTCCATGCCATGTTATCGCGCAGATAATCAAAGCCAAATTCATTATTCGTTCCATATGTAATATCTGATCCGTATGCTTCGCGACGTTCAGCAGGCGTCATGTTTGCAAGGATTACGCCAACTTGTAAACCTAAGAATCGGTGTACGCGGCCCATCCATTCGCTATCGCGTTCGGCGAGATAATCATTGACCGTAACAACGTGTACTCCACGTCCAGCTAGCGCGTTTAGATAAGAAGGAAGTGTTGCAACAAGAGTTTTTCCTTCACCGGTCCGCATTTCGGCGATGTTTCCACGATGAAGCGCAGCGCCACCCATGATTTGAACGTCATAGTGACGCTGACCAAGAGTTCTTTTAGCAGCTTCGCGAACCACAGCGAAAGCTTCAGGAAGTAAATCATCTAACGTTTCGCCTTGTGCGAATCTGTTCTTAAAAATTTGAGTTTGCTCTCGTAATTCATCATCGCTCATTGCGACCATGCGAGGTTCTTGTGCATTTACCAAAACAACTAACTTACTGAGTTCCTTTAAAATTCGACCTTCGCCAGCGCGCATAATGCGGTCAAAAATCGCTGGCATCACATCACCCTTTCTGGCTATCTGATCGGTCGGTCGCAGTAACTGGCCTATCTTAGCGGTGGCGAGAGGCAGGCAGTAATTGCCGCAATCACCCTTATTCCACGCACTTCTAGAGCCCTGCGGGCTTCGAGAAGTGTTGCACCTGTTGTGAGCAAGTCATCGACAAGAATCACATCTGTATCAACTCCTAAAGCGGACAATTTATTCCGATCAATTGCCAAAGCTTGATAAATATTCTCACTTCGATCATGGGCATTTAGCTCTGATTGATCTTTGATTCTTCTTGTATGAATCAGTAAATCCATGCAATCTAATGATTCGCTTCGAGCAATTGAGTGAGTAATTTCTGAGAGAAAATCTCGACCTCTTTTTCGATTAGAACTCTTGCGAGATGGCGCTGGTACAAGGACTCCAACTTCAAAATCACGCAACAATAAACGCAAACTATGAGAGAGCGCGTGAATGATTAAATCATCAGCTGCCTTAACTCCGTTTTCTTTTGCAGAAAGAATGATTCTCTTGGCGACCGGTGAGTATAAAACTGCCGAATAAACGGGCATGGAATCTAAAGTGCTTCGATACAAATGCGGATTCCATAGAACTCTGCATTGAGAGCAAATATTCGGACCGAGTGCTCGGCAGCCGAAACAACGAACTGGAAACAGAATCTCAGTTAAGGAATGAGGTTTAAGCACGAAGACATGATGTCCAATGAAAATCTATTGGCTTACAATTATTTCGCCACTGTGGGTATTTAAAGTGAGTAATCTTTTGGCTCAAGTCGAATTAAACGTGCTTCAATATTATTGCCAGCCACACGCGGCAACGTGAGTACAAAATGCGCGCCATGACCAGGTCGACCCCACACTTCGAGTTCACCGTTGTGCAATCGTGCATCTTCTAAGGCGATTGATAACCCTAGACCTGTGCCACCGCGAACTCGGGAACGTGATGGATCCGCGCGCCAGAAACGATCGAATACGCGAAGAAGAGAGTTCTCATCAATTCCGACACCATAATCTCGAACAGCAACTGCTACATCATTTTCATTGTATTCAATATGTATATGAATTGGCTTTGAATCAGCATGATCAACAGCGTTATTGAGTAAGTTGCGCAAAATCCTTTCGACCCTGCGCACATCTGCATTTATTGGTAAGTCTGCGGTGTAAGGAGAAAAAATAATCTTCGTTCCATTTTCCTTGGCAACTAGTTCGAGATCTTCAACGCATTTATTTATAAGTGATATCAGATTAAAATCAACGGGTTCGAGGATCGCAACTTCAGCGTCAAATCTGCTCACTTCCAGAAGATCTTCAAGCAGTCGTTCGAAGCGATCAATGTTTCCCAATAAGAGTTCTGCACTTCTTGCAATCTGTGGATCAAAGTTGCTTCGAGAAGAATAAATAACTTCAGATGCCATGCGCAACGTAGTCAACGGAGTTCTTAACTCATGTGAAACATCCGAGACGAAGCGCTGCTGCACCCGAGAGAGGTTTTCAAGGCGTGTGATTTGTTGCTGTATTGACTCAGCCATTTCATTAAAGGAATTACCGAGTGTGGCTATTTCATCTTGTCTCGTGACCTGCATACGTTGATTTAAGTCACCTGATGTGAATTGTTCTGCGACTCGTGCGGCTTCTCGAACGGGTCGTATTACTTGGCGAGTTACAAGCCATGTAATCAATCCAATTAAGAAGACTAATGCGATATCAACAATGATGATTGATCGTGAGATCAAGGTTAGTGTTTTGTTCTGATTGGTTAGTGGAAAGAGTAGATACATTTCGTAGGCACCAGATCTAGGAACAGAAACTATGTCACCTACAGCGATTGCAGGTACTTTTAAAGAACCGGCGTACTTAATGGTTATGTAAGTCCAACTAAGTTCGGCATCCCGCCGAACTTGTTGGCGAAATTCTAAAGGGAGTGATGCAGGGTCAACTAAGTTCGATGTAGTGGTGAAGTCTTTTTCAATTGGATTAACGAGTCGTCCGCGCAATAAGACTAATTCTCGTCCGCTTGCACGAGCACCGACTGTCGTTGCCGAACTTACGATTTCTGAAATAAGGGTTTCAATCTCTGAAGATGAAGCACTTTTAGCAAGAATCAATCTGTAACGTGCACCAACAATTGTTGATCGAGCTTCGTTGATGGCTGCATCTAAGTTAACTTGTTTAACGCCTGCAGATACTCGTGATTCTAAGATGGAGCCTGATAACCAAATCACGCCAGATGAAAGAACGATTGTTGAGAGTAAAACTCGCAGCGCTAAAGAGTTCTTAAGGCGGTCATTGATTGTGCCCATAGTTAACTACTTTGATTTCCTGCTTTATACCCAACTCCGCGGACAGTAATAACTATGTCAGGATGTTCAGAATCGTGTTCAATCTTTGCGCGCAACCTCTGCACGTGAACGTTTACTAAACGAGTATCAGTTGAGTGTCGATATCCCCAAACTTCACTGAGGAGAGCATCGCGGCTAAATACCCTGCCCGGTTCGCGGGCTAGTGCGACCAAGAGATCGAATTCGAGGCGCGTAAGCGTAATTACCTTTCCGGCACGTGTTACTTCGTGAGCATTTACATCAATAATCAGATCTGAAATTGTAAGTAACCCCGCAACATCAGTATTTGTGCGCCTAAGACGAGTGCGAATACGTGCAACTAATTCGGTTTGATGGCGAAAAGGTTTGACCATGTAATCATCGGCGCCAGCTTCCAGGCCGCGCACAACATCGTGTGTATCTCCCTTTGCCGAGAGCATCACAATTGGAACCATAGATTCTGCGCGAATTTGTTTACATACTTCTATGCCATCTAATCCTGGAAGCATTACATCTAAAAGGACTAAGTCTGGAGGATTATTTCTAAATGCCTCCAGAGCTTCGTCGCCTCTGCTAACTAAATCAACATCTATTCCGGCACCGGTTAAAACGATGCCAAGCATTTCTGCAAGGTCCTGGTCGTCATCGACGACCAATACCAAGGTCATTAGCTACCGTGCTCCCAAGAGTTCAAGTACATATCTTGTGCAGGTGTTAGAACGTCAATCTTTCCGCCCATGCTTTGGAGTTTCAGCGCTGCAACTTCTTTGTCAATATAAGTTGGAACTGTATGAACTCCTGGCTTGAGGTTCTTAGCTTCTTTAACTAAGTACTCAGCTGTTAGTGCTTGATCAGAAAATGACATATCCATTACTGATGCTGGGTGACCTTCTGCTGCACCGAGGTTAACAAGGCGACCTTCAGCAATAAGAAGAAGACGGCGACCATCAGCTAATACGTATTCATCTGTCTGGTGACGCATCTTTGCATTCTTCTTCTTTGCATTCTGCTCAAGCCATGCAACGTCAATCTCAATATCAAAGTGGCCAGAGTTAGCCATAATTGCGCCATCTTTCATAAGAGCGAAGTGCTCGTCACGCAATACATCGCGGTTACCTGTAACAGTGATAAATACATCGCCAATCTTTGCTGCATCTACCATCGGCATAACGCGGAAACCTTGCATCATCGCATCGAGTGCTTTGGTTGGATCAATTTCAGTAACGATGACATCAGCGCCCATACCCTTTGCGCGTTCTGCGACACCTTTACCGCAATATCCAAAGCCTGCAACAACAAGAACGCGACCAGCAAGCAAGAAGTTTGTCGCACGGAAAACAGCATCCAGAGTTGATTGACCTGTTCCGTAACGGTTATCGAACATGTGCTTTGTGTCAGTGTCGTTAACGGCGATCATTGGGAATTGAAGTGCGCCATCTTTTGCCATTTGTGTAAGGCGAATAACACCGGTTGTAGTTTCTTCGCAACCACCAGCAATGTTTCCGATTAGTTCTTTGCGAGTTGTGTGCAATGTGTTTACAAGGTCACAGCCATCGTCAAATACTTGATGTGGTTCGATGTCAAGAGCAGCATTGATGTGAGAGTAATACCCATCACGATCAACAGCGTTGCGTGCAAAAACACTGATTCCAAATTCATGAACGAGTGCGGCCGCAGTGTCATCTTGTGTTGAAAGTGGGTTTGATGCACATAGTGCGATTTCCGCTCCACCAGCTTTGAGGACGCGCATTAAGTTTGCTGTCTCTGTAGTTACGTGCATGCATGCTGCAATGCGTACTCCGGTAAATGGCTGAGATTTTTCAAAGCGTGCACGTATTTGTGCGAGTACAGGCATGTTGCGCTCTGCCCATTCAATGCGCTTGCGACCTTCTGCAGCTAGTGATGCATCTGCAATATCGTGCTTTGGAATTGTTGCTGTCACTGGTGAATTCACGAACGTTCTCCTTTTAGGTTAAGTACATATGTTGTTAGACGTGACCTAAGGGGTAGGGCTCTACAGTGTTAGGCGGCTATGTGCTTAGGTTACTGGTTTTGCTTATAAAGTGAGAACTCAAACTCTCATTTTCTAACTGTGGCGAGTACCTCTTCTTTGATTTTCTCCATGCGGGCAAGGGTCTTGGCTTCTACATTGAGGCGAAGCAGTGGCTCTGTATTTGAGGGGCGTAGGTTAAACCACCACGTATCTCCATTGACGGTCAATCCATCTAGGTGATCGATTGTGACTGAATCAAGATCCGCATATTTTTTTTCAATAACACTCATTAAATGTTGCGCGTCTTTAACCTTTGAATTTATCTCACCACTTGAAAAATACCTTTGATACGGCTTCAGCAATTTCGATAATGAACCTTTGGAAGATCCGAGTGCTGCGATTGCATGAAGCGCAGCTAAGGCACCCGAATCCGCTTTCCAGAAATCTTTAAAATAAAAATGTCCCGAATGCTCTCCACCAAAGATTGCACCGCTTTGAGCCATCATTGCTTTGATGTAAGAGTGTCCGACTCGTGAACGCAGCGCTGTACCTGAATTTTCTTCAATTACTTCAGCAACTGAACGAGAAGAAATAAGGTTGTAGATTATTGAAGAACCAGGGTGCTTCTTTAGTTCGCGCTCTGCAATAAGTGCAGTGAGGTCTGAAGGATTTACTGTCTCGCCGTTTTCATCGACTAGGAAGCAACGATCAGCATCTCCATCAAAAGCTAATCCAATGTCGGCCCCATGTTTTATGACGGCCTTCTGCAAATCTCTAAGGTTTTTTGCATCAATTGGGTTGGCTTCATGATTTGGAAATGTTCCATCAAGTTCAAAATACATGGGAATAATCTCAAGATTGAGTCCTTCAAAAATTGCAGGAGCTGTGTATCCAGCCATTCCGTTTCCTGCATCAATTACTACCTTAAGTTTTCTAATCTCAGATACCTCAACAAGTGAATGTAAATGCTTCACATACTCAGCTAATAGATTGCGTACGCTCTCTTTGCCAACACTTCCGAATGAAATAGGTGACCCTGAGCGCACAAAGTTTTCAATTGTTACTAATCCAGATTCTTTTCCGATTGGCCTAGCACCGCTTAAACATAATTTAATACCGTTGTATTCAGCTGGATTGTGACTTGCCGTGAACATGGCTCCCGGCATATTTAATTTACCTGCCGCGAAATACAACATATCTGTAGACGCTAGACCGATTCGAATGACATCTAGGCCAAGGGATGTAACTCCGGCAGAAAAAGCATCTGCAAGTTGTGGCGATGAAGGACGCATATCTTCACCAACAACAATTGTGCCCGGTTCGCGCTCTTGAATAATGAAACGTGCAAAAGCCGCACCAGTTGCAAAAGCAAAGTCAGGAGTTAATTCGCTACCGACGAGTCCGCGTATGTCATACGCCTTAAAAATATCCGGAATATCAGTCGAACCCATAGTGCAAAGTCTAGGACGGAACTGCGCGCAAATGTCCTCGGCGACCGAGTGACGTTGCAGCACTTGCACTGCTCTGTGGGCTGTCGGTGATAATTTCTTTTGACCCCACTTCGCGAACAGCATCAGCTATTGCCATCAAATCATCTTGTGTTGGACCACTTTGGTGATCGTCGCTCGACGCTTTAATTACACTCCAACCATTGGGCACTGTTAAACGCTCTCCATGTTTTTCACATAAATCATAAGCATGCGGTTCAGAAAAAGTAGCGAGTGGACCAAGCACTGCTGTTGAATCGGCATAGTTATAGGTCAGAGTCATCGTTGCAGTGAGTCGACAACTAGTGCGCGAACATGCGCGCCCATAACGTGAACTCAAAGTCATAAACAGAAGGTTAGTGGGGACTCCACTAAAAACTTGGGATTATCAAGGATTCAAAACGCGAATGTTTGCTGTTGGAATCACAGATTTTGTTAGAACGCTTCCGGCGATGAGGGGTATCGATCCAAATCCATTGACTGAACCCTGAAGTGCAGAGGCGTAGGTATTTTTGCTGACTTTAATGAAAGTCAGATTTCGAGCATTGCCTGGGACGCGCCAAAATGCAATGTCATCTCCTTGAATAGTTTTGAGAACTTTCTTGCCACCTACAACACTGAATTCGATTTCGACGTTGATGCTATCTCCCATAAATGCGAGTAACGGTGACATTCCAGTCATTGCTATCGCGAATGGCGTCAAGGCTGGTACGGAAGAACTCCAAACGAAATCCCTTCCGACATTGGCAAATACTCCAGCGACAACGGGCTCATCTGAAGTAATTCGAACTCCATAAACCGAGGAACTTACTGAAGGCGAAATTGGGAAATTCATCACTTGCCCTTTTTTAACGATGATGTCATCGAATCCAACCGGAGTAAATCGTCCGTCACCTGAAACAATTTCAACGCTGACATTTGCATCCGCGTCTCCCGGTGCCAACATTCGCAGTTGCTGCGCTGGAGCATTTCTAACTTTCGGTTGAAGTGGAACTGCAGGAATGAAAACTTCCTTAGATGGGGCAACTCCTGGACTTACAAGATCGCCTCCTAATGTGCGAAGACCTTTACCTCTCTCATCAACAACAAAAGAATTTAAACGACCCGCACGAGAAAGAACTTTGATAACAATTGATGATTCACCCGGTGCAAGTGAATCTAAGCCAATAGATTCGCTTGAATTAGCTTTTACAGTTATGACCTTTGAAGTAACTGGTGATCCACCACTCCATACAAAAACATCAGCCACAGATTCACTGAGCCCGCTATTTACGAGAATCAATTTTCCACGAGCAGTTATGTCGGCTGCTCCCCCAACAAACCATTGACTTGCGGCAGGGTTTGAACAAATAGTTCCGCCCGCCCAAGAGCCTGCTCTGCTCTGCCAAATAATGGGAGTGATTCCTTGTGCATCTACAAGAATTGGATCTCCGGGTACAGGTATACGAAGCGCTCTGGAACTAAAAAACTTTGATGATGTTGAACCTACACGTTTAATTCTTGTCTCACGGAAACCAATAGAAACTTGAGATGACAAACCACTTAGAGTTGCTGGGCACACAACTGATGGATAACTCTCCGAAAACTTTTGGCGAGAAATTGTTCCACTGAGCGTATTTGACGTAGCAATAAGCAACCCCAGTGAAATAGCAACAATCGCGAATCTTCTTAACTTCATGTCAGCTCACTTTCTGACATTTCACGGCGTTTTCGCCCAGCCGGAGCCGCAAGAACAATTAAGGTCACTATGAAAATAAACTGTAGAGATAGAAGCCCGCGTCGAACGGTTCCATCGTGAAGAAGTGAGATTTCACCCGGTTCGCTAACAATAAACTGTGGGAAACCATTAGCGTCTTTACTTCGTTCTAGGTTAAATCCATTTTGAAATACTTTCCAGGATTTGCTGTACGAATCTGTCAGCAAGATAGTTCCTGGAGAATAAATCTGTGTTCGTGTTCCTACAGTTGTGCTTGGGATTTCAGTGACTTTGCCAGTTGAATCAATAAAGTTAATTCGACTAAGCGCATCATTTACTTTCCAGACAATTCCCGCGTCAGTAGCTGAAGATCTAACAAATCCACCAAGTCCATCAATAGTGCGCACAACTTCTTTATTGGTTGGACTCTTAGCAAAGACATATTTAATTCCATAGCGACCCAATACACGTGAAGCTGAAATTCCACTTCCGTCAGCAATTTCTCGAATTGCATTAGTTATTTCAGAAGATTCGGCTGGAGCGATATCAGGCTCTCCAAGTAAAACATCGTGGCCACGAGCTAAGAAGTATTGCAATGTGTTTATGTCATTGCTCTTTACTTGACGTAAAACAATTGTTTTGGCTCCATCTTCAACCCCTAGAAATGCTGGCAAAACTTTTGAATCCGTAGAGCGCAGTGGAGAATCAGCACCTGCTGTTACGAGCCATGAGACTGTTGAGACCGAATACAATGCTGTAACTATCACGAGTAACCCAGCAAGTATGTGGCGATAATGGAAATTGGTTACAACCAAAACATCGCGTAAACGATCCAGGATCAAAACTCCAGCAGCTACTGAGCAGATTGTTGCAATTGCTAAAAATGAACCTGTCCAAATGCGAACAGGTGATGAGTTTCCATGACCTGAAATTGATAAAGAACCGATGACCACAGCAGCTGAAATTGCACCGCATCCGAAATATGAAATTATTTTTGCTTTAGTCGATGAAAAGAGTCCAACAATTAATACGAGTGAGATTGGACTAATTGACCACCATGGTAAAGCGCCAGATCCTCCTGGATTTGAAAAGAGTGCAAAGTTTGGCCCGCCTCCTGCAATTGCTAATCCAGGTTCGAGGAGAAGACTCTTTGGATTAAACAAAGTTGAAAATGACCATGGAACACTGACGAGTAAGGGAGCTATAACAAGTGCAAGGCGTCGAATTAACCTGTCGTGGAAGAATCGAATATTTCCATACTTAAGGAAGTCAAAAACTGTTACTACCAAAGTTGCTACAAATACATAAACGAATACCTGCATCGAGAACATGAAAGCAAGTGAGAGCACTAAAGCTAGAAGGAATATCTTGCGCCAAGACGTAGCTTCAATGGTTAGCCAATCTCTAATCAGTAACCCTACGTAGGGCAACAAAATGAGTGTGACGACGGTTCCGATACGCCCAGAATTGATACTTGCTATGGCTACAGGTGAAATCGCATACAGGAAGCTAGCGGCGACACGTAACCAATTGTGAGAAGTCAGTTTTGAGAAGAGCCTAAAGCTTGCGAGCATAAAAATGAGTGGCGCAAAGAAAAACAAGAAGGTAATAAATAAGTTTGCTTTCCCAAGGAAAATGGTCGAACCAAGTGCGACTACTGCAATCCACGCAGGTGCACCTTGGTCGGTTCCCATCCCTATCTGATGCCAGGATGCAAAATACATTCTCCACAAATCACTGGCACCTTCTGGAGTCTGCACAAGTGCGCCACCAACTAGTGAGCCATATCGTTGACGTGACCAAATGGCGATAAGAATTAATATCGCAAAACCTGCCAAAGCCTTGGGTTGCTTAAAAATAGTCCACCATCTGCCAGTTTTAGAAGGCGTCAATAAATCTTCATCCTCATTAAGCGGATCAAGAACTGTGCTCGTCTCAGAAACAGTTGGTAATAAAGTGCTTCGAATTGAATCAAATAATCTTTCGGTTGCAGCTCTGATTTGATTACGGCGATGTGGAATGAATTCTTTAACTACGCGAGCTGAAAGCAATCTATGAGATTTCCTAAATTTGCGAGCACTTGCAAGTTCACGTGGATGAATCACTAGTGTTGCAAGAGCCAAAAGCTCATCGCTTGCGTATCCCGGAAGCTTTGCAAGCAAGTATCCGATGGCACGTGCCGTAGCGGAACCAAGTAATTGCAATACAACCCACGGCAACATCCACCACGTTGAATTGACCAGTAATACGTATGCAGCGTTTCGGCGATCAAGGAGTAATGGTCTGTGAAGGAAAGCTTCCTTTACATCTGCAGAACGGCGTTCAGAGGCTGCTGCTTGTGCGTGAAAACCTTTGGCATCACTTACTGCAATAACTGAGTGCCCAGCGACACGTGCGCGCCAACCAAAATCAACGTCATCTCTAAATAGGGAAAGGTTTGGATCAAAGCCACCGAGCTCTACAAATACATCACGTCGAACAAGTGCACCTGCTGTGCTCACTGCCAATACATCGCGCACACCATCGTGTTGACCTTGGTCATACTCGTGCGGTTCTAGTCCTGTCCAGCGAGCGCCATCGGATGCAATGCTTACGCCGATTTCGAGTAGATGTGATTTGTCATGCCAACCTAATAACTTCGGCCCCGCCATAATCGCTTGCGGTTTTTCTTCGATGGCTTCGAGTAATTTCTTCAACGCATCAGGATGCATTGAGCAGTCATCATGCAAAATCCAGAGCCATTCATTTTCCGGCGAAGTTGGCGCTGGCAATGTTTGTATTGCAGCCCAAATCGCATCTCCGAAACCAGATTCACGATCGAGTGTAAGAGTCGGAATTTTTGCACCTTTTAGAAGTGCGACAGATGAATCAGTTGAACCTGTATCTACAGCGAGAATTTGATCTGCAGATCTTTTCTGCGATGTAAGGGAGGCAACAACTTCAGGTAACCAGAGAGCACCATCATGTACAACGAGAATTGCTGTGACGTGACGTAAATCTTCTGCGGCTTTTAAGGCCATAACATGAACCTGCTTTTCGCTCGAGATCCTTTGCTGCGATTAAGCAGGACGGCGCTTTAGACGACGGCGTTCGCGTTCTGAAAGTCCGCCCCAGATTCCAAAGCGTTCATCATGTGCAAGTGCATATTCCAAACATTGTGAACGAACGTCACATGAAAGACAGACTCGCTTTGCTTCACGAGTTGATCCGCCTTTTTCAGGAAAGAATGCTTCTGGGTCTGTCTGTGCGCATAGTGCGCGCTCTTGCCATGAAAGCTCAACGCTCTCTCCGGAGATGAGTTGAATGATTGGGCCTGAGGAAAAAGTATTTGAGGAAGTCGAGGAAGTAGGTGCCTGTTTCTGTGAATCTTGTGGGCGGATCGGCATAGTGTCGATTCTCCTTGTAATTCATCGGCTTCATCCCTTGTGGATGTGGCCTACTAGGAGTGAATTACACGCTTGTAATCCCTGTAAGTCAAGTCGGGAGCAGCAATTATTGAGCGTGAAATGCGCCTAAATCATAAATTCAGGGGCGAAATTAACTCATTTGAATAGTAATTGCCGATAATTTTCGAATCTTTTGGAACATATGAGCCACGAGCAACAAAGCTATTTCTTATTTCAGATCGCGCGCCAACGTCTACTCCGGCGCAAATAATGCTTCCACTGATAAGTGCACCTTCATCAATATTGCAGTGCTGACCCACGCTAGTCCCGTCTTGCAGGATTGCTGATGCCGCGATCGTAGAAGTTGTATCTACCTTAAATTCACCGCCGACTAAGTGCTTAGAGCCTGCAAGTAAGGCGCGAGGTGTTCCGATATCTAGCCAATATGCATCTTCAACATAACCATAAATCTTTTTTCCTGCAGCAACAAGGGCTGGGAAAACATCGCGCTCAACACTAACAACTGTGTTGGCAGCAATTGTTTCAATGATTGAAGGATGAAAAACATAAGAACCAGCATTGATCGTATTGGTGATTGGGTTCTCCATTTTTTCTAAGAACGCAGTCACTCGACCGTTTTCATCAACTGGCACGCATCCATAAGCTCTCGCATCATCAACATGCGTCAGATGCAAAGTGACATCTGCTTGATGATTAACGTGCTCTTGAATTTGCTTACCAAGATCGTGCGAACTCAATACATCGCCATTAAAAATCACAATCGGTTCATCTGATCCAGCAGTTAAATTCAATGCAGTAGCTGCATTTTTGATTGCTCCACCAGTTCCGAGTGGGGTCTCTTCAACGGCGTATCGAAGGTCTAATCCCCACTTCGAGCCATCTCCAAAATATGGAGTGAAAACTTCGGAGAGATATGAAGTTGCCAAAACAATTGTTTTAATTCCTGCTCGCTTTGCAGCGATTAATTGATGCTCTGTTACTGGCAAACCTGCAATTGGAAGCATGGGTTTTGGCGTGTCATGAGTTAAAGGCATGAGGCGCGTGCCCATTCCGCCGACAAGTAAAATTCCGAGAGTCATTTACTGGGCTTTCGAAGCTGTAATACGAGCTGCTGCATCTGCAATTGCTTTATCTGTTGCAGTCATTGCGATTCGAACATGTTGTGCGCCATCTGGGCCATAGAAAATTCCAGGTGTTACTAAAATTCCTAGCTGGGCAAGGGCTTCGACAGATTTCCATGAATCTTCGCCGCGCGTGCACCAGATATAAAGCCCCGCTTCAGAATGCTCAATGCGAAATCCAATGGACTCAAGTGCTGGCGCAAGAGTTTTACGTCGTTGGTTATAGCGATCTCGCTGTGCAAGCACATGAGTGTCATCACTGAGAGCGGCAATCATTGCGTGCTGAATTGGAAGCGGCACCATCATGCCTGCATGTTTTCTGATTTCAAGTATTTTCTTAATTAAGGATGGATCGCCAATGACAAAGGCTCCGCGGTATCCCGCCATCGACGAGCGCTTTGAGAGTGAATGCACAGCCAAAATATTTGAATTCTGGCCATCTGTATAACTCAGAATCGAAACTGGTTTAGCAGTATCGCCAAACTCTAGATAACACTCATCGCTGACTACGGGAGTGTTGCGTGTGCGCGAATAGCTGATTGCCGCTTTGAGTTCGGACTCTGTGTGCACTCGACCTGTTGGATTAGATGGTGAATTTATCCATGCCAAATCTGAATCGGGCCATGACTGTGCATCGAGATCTACTGCCAATGGCTCAGCCCCCGCGATTATTGCTCCTACGTTATAAGTTGGATAAGCCACTTTCGGGAAAAGAACTTTTCTAGATTGTAAAAAAGTGGGAAGCCAAGCAACAAATTCTTTGGAACCAATTAATGGCAAAACATCGAACTCACCTGTTGCGCCTAATCTATTAACAGCCCACTTCTTAATTGCATCTCGCAACTCTTGAGTGCCTGCAGTTAATGGATAACTCGGAGAGTTGGAATGCTCTGCTAAAGATTTCTGAATGATTTCTGGCGTCGGATCTACAGGAGTTCCTTGCGATAGATCAATTATCCCTGCGGCATGTTTGCGCGCTAGATCTCCAAAGGGCGCTAACGCATCCCACGGAAAATCTGGAAGTTTCAGTGCACGCGCCTTTACTCGCTCTTTGCGGGAGCAGTTACAACGTCAGCGTGATCTTTATTTGTAGGACCAACTTTGGCTGCGCCACCAGGTGAACCTAGTTCGACGAAGAATTCGCTATTAACTTTCTGGAAATCTTTCCATGGACCAGGAACATCATCTTCGTAATAGATTGCTTCAACGGGACATACTGGTTCACACGCACCGCAATCAACGCATTCATCTGGCTGGATGTACAACATGCGATTGCCTTCATAGATGCAGTCCACTGGGCACTCTTCGATGCAGGACTTGTCCTTCACATCGATACACGGTTGGGCAATCACATACGTCACGAGAACAGCCTCCCTGAAACTCTTTGCCTGGCTTACGCAGCCATTTCTATAGCGCGATTGTAATGCGAAGCCCCTGTAACTCGCGAGTTTG
The DNA here is from genome assembly GCA_014190015.1 of Actinomycetes bacterium. GTDB lineage: Bacteria > Actinomycetota > Actinomycetes > Nanopelagicales > Nanopelagicaceae > Planktophila. The sequence goes on along the minus strand of BJFT01000001.1, from coordinate 76,952 downwards.
GCGTGGGCGATTATCGTTACACCCGTGAAGGTTCACATATGAAGGCTCCGATTGGTGCGCGAGTAAGTATTCGCTTCCACGATCCCGAAGGTGGATTTCGCGACCTTGTTGGATATTTAGAGTCTGAGAATTCACTTCGCAATCGACATGGTGAGCTCATCGAATTTGATGTTGAAAAAATTGCTATTTATAAAGTTATCGAAGAAAAAATTCACTCGGCCGGCCATGGTGCTCCGCTTTCTATTCGCATTCAGGAACTAGAAAGAATCTTGACCGCGGCTTGGCCGCCAATAAGGCAGGAATTCTTCGGTAAATGGTTGATTCGAACTTCTGGAAAATTCACGATGCGTGCTAATTCTGTTTTGCCAAGTGGGAAAGCGCCCCATGGAGAACCAGCACAAGATATAGATCAATCAATTGCCTATGTAATTGCGCATTATGAAAAAGAAGGCCTTGTGCCAACATTTGCAATCCCTTTACCAACATATGCGGATTTGGATTCCAAACTCTTTGAACAAGGGTGGATTGAAAAAGTGCGGGCTCATGTAATGGTGGCAGACATTGCAGACCCCGTTTATGACCAATCAAAATTCAAAACTTTGATATCAGATAACTTTGATGAGTCGTGGCTGGCGTTGCAAGAAGATCATGGAGTTGCCGAACTAATGCGGGGATATCCGGCTCTATATGCATCCGTATTTGATGGCCAGAAACTAATCGGAGTTGGACGCACTGCACACGCAGAAGGTTGGAGCGCGCTCTCGAGAGTTTTTGTTGATCCGCAATATCGTGGACAAGGTGTAAGTAAACTCATTGTTAATGCGCTCTTGCAGAGTTCTTTAGAGGCAGGAATCAAAAAATCCGTCCTGCAAGTAGATTCTAAGAATTTAACAGCAATCAATTTGTACACATCACTTGGCTTTGATTTTCACCATGAGTACGTCTACAGGAGCTACCAAAAAACTTTGCAAATACTCTCAGAGGGTTGCTGCTAATGGTCTTATCAATTTATGACACTTTTTCTCGCAAACCAAGTGAAATTTCATCGCGCGAGGGAATCGTCACGATGTATTGCTGCGGTCCAACCGTATATCGAGATGCACATGTAGGTAATTTGAGAACCTTTTTATTGAGCGATCTAATTGCTCGCACAATTCGCTTGAGCGGACTGTCGGTTGAGATGATTCAAAACATTACCGATGTCGGTCATATGTCCGATGATTTCCAAGAAGACAAGATGTTAGAACAGTCTAAGAAAGAGAAGATTGATCCCTTTGAGATTGCTCGAAAGTATGAAGATCGCTTCCATCACGATCTTGCGAATCTAAACATCATTGCCGCTCAGAAATATCCACGAGCAAGTGAGTCAATTGAACTTATGCACGAAATGATTTCAGAATTAATTCAGAAAGGCGCTGCATACGTCGGCGAAGATAAGTGCGTCTACTTTGATGCGCAGTCTTTTGCCGGGTACGGACAAATAAGTGGCAACCGATTAGACGCACTTAAACCCGGCCATCGATACGAGTATGTTGAAGATGGCGCGAAGAAGTTTCATGCTGATTGGGCTTTATGGAAAGCTGCCGGAGATCGAAAAGAGATGATTTGGGATTCTCCATGGGGGCCTGGATTTCCAGGTTGGCACATCGAATGTTCTGCAATGTCCCTCAAATTCTTACATGGTCACGTCAATGTTCATGTCGGCGGCATTGATTTACGTTTTCCTCACCATGAAAATGAGCGAGCACAATCAAACTCCATCACAGGTGTTGAGAGTGTCGACCTCTGGGTTCACGGCGAACACCTCTTATTTGAAGGTCGAAAAATGTCAAAGAGTGCAGGCAATGTCGTTTTACTCGATGACGTAATCACTAAGGGTTTTGATCCACTTTCACTGCGCTTATGCTTTTTGGAAAATCGATACAGATCCCAAATGGATCTTTCATGGCAATCCATTTCTGCGGCCCACGAAACTATTAAACGCTGGCGGAGCAAAGTTGCGGGCTGGGGAGTTGTTAAGAACAGCGATGTGGATCCCGCTGTGCTGGCGTATCTTGAAAATGATTTAGATACTCCTCGAGTTATTACTTACTTACGTGCCCTTGAAAAAGATGCGGGCGCCAGTGATGTTCAAAAAGCGAACGCATTTGCTTACGCCGATCAAGTTTTGGGATTAGACCTCACTCGCGCACCGGAAGTTCGTGAATTACCTTCCGATTTAAAAAATCTACTCAAAGAACGTGAAGCTGCTAGGTCTGCAAAGAATTGGGCACGCAGTGATGAATTACGTGCAGCTCTTGAGAGTGCAGGATTGGAAATATCCGATTCAGCATCGGGTCAGAGTTGGAGTTGGCGTTAGTTAAGCGGGAAGCGCAATAACAATGAAGAGCGCTACTAGTCCAAGAAAAACTAGAGCACTGCCCTCCGGATTGCCTTGTACCAAGAGTTCATTGCCAACGCCAAAACTTGATGCTCGCCAGAGAATTAGTGCCCACGCAATTGATGCGATTAATTTAAATGATCGTGCACCATAGTGGCGACCGATTGCCCAAATAGTGGATGCAGAACCAAGGATGGCAATTACTAAACCAACGGGTGGATAAAAAATATGTAAAAGCACAGCAGCAATTCCGGCCAAGAGTCCTAGTGCAGCTGAATAAATCATTTTCATGCTGGATTAACTCCTGCAAATAAATCAGTTTCTCTTCCATGAGCATCAAAAGGTTCAGCTTTATTGCCGTGAACGAGTGAGTAATACTCATGTCCCCATACTTGTTGCCCAAGATTATTTGAAAGTGCAAAAAATGGTCCATCTAATTCAATTTGAGTTGCGTGTGCCGCCATGGCTTTCATCTTTAAATCAATATATTTAGTGCCATCAATCATGGCCGTGACAAGTTCATCATCTTTGGCGAATGGGAGATCATCAACACTCTCTGCACCAAAAAAGCTTGAGCCAATTTCTTTCATCTTCTCGATACCTTCGGCCAATACAGATTTAGGCATCGCATTCCAATAAATTTTTGATACTTTCCACTTCGCTAACTCACTTGCTCGCATCGCAACACGATGAGCTTGAATGTGATCAGGATGCCCATATCCCCCAATTTCATCATAAGTAACTAGAACGTGGGGTTTAACTTCCTCGATAACTTTAACGAGATGTGCAGCTGCTGTATCTAGATCTGCTTGCCAGAACACATCCGGACGATTATTTGGTTCTGTGCCCATCATTCCGCTATCTCTGAATTTTACTGAGCCATTTCCAAGGAATCTAAAGTCCTTAATTCCTAGCGCGTCCATTGCATCTTTGAGTTCTACTTCACGATGTTGCCCGAGTGAATCTGTATGCGTACTGGCTAAATGATTTAGATCTGAAACAAGTACTTCGCCTTCTTCACCTCGTGTGCAAGTAACGAGTGTGACATCTGCTCCTAGATCGGCGTACATCGCCATAGTTGCACCATTGTTAATGGTTTCATCATCAGGATGTGCGTGAACTAAAAGTAGACGAAAACCCTTATAGCTATCGCGCACTTAGTACACCGGTAATGAGGTATCAATTTGTTTTGCCCATGCGACTACGCCACCGCTTACGTGCGTAGCATCGGCGAAACCTGCACTCTTAAGAATTGCTAAACATTCAGCAGATCTGACTCCAGATTTACAGTGCAAAATGATTGGTTTGTCTTGCGGTAAACCAGCAAGTGCACTTCCATCAAGGAAACCTTGCTTAGGAATCAAGACTGAACCAGGAATTCTTACTATTTCAAACTCACTTGGCTCGCGAACATCGATGAGTAAGAAGTTTTCCTTCTTATCAATCTTTGTCTTTAGATCTGAAACAGAAATAGTTGAATCCTTGACAGCAACTTCTGCAGCGTCAGATAAAACTCCACAAAATGCTTCATAATCTGGAAGCAGTGCTGTTTGAGAAGGTTTTTCACTGCAGAGTGGGCACTTAGGATCTTTGCGCACCTTGATCTTGCGATAAGACATCTCGAGTGCGTCATAAATCATTAGTTGACCAATAAGTGGTTCACCAATTCCAGTTATTAACTTAACGGCCTCTGTTGTTTGAATTGATCCAATAGATGCGCAGAGAACTCCGAGTACGCCACCTTCTGCGCAACTTGGAACCATTCCTGGAGGTGGTGGTTCTGGATAAAGACAGCGGTAGCAAGGACCGTATTCAGCCCAAAACACACTTGCTTGTCCATCAAAGCGATAGATAGAGCCCCACACGTAAGGTTTTTTCAAAAGAACGCATGCATCATTTACTAAATATCTCGTGGCGAAATTATCTGTTCCATCAACAATTAAGTCGTACTGGGCAAAGATTTCCATAACGTTATCGGTATCAAGTCGAACTTCATGAACCACTACATTCACATTTGGATTGATTTCAGCAATTTTTTCTTTGGCTGAAAGTGCCTTGCTCTTTCCGATATCGCTTTGGCCGTGAATGATTTGTCGTTGCAGATTTGATTCATCGACCGTATCGAATTCAACAATTCCAAGTGTTCCAACACCAGCTGCAGCCAAGTACATAAGCGCAGGCGAACCAAGTCCGCCCGCACCAACGCAGAGAACTTTTGCATTCATTAAACGTTGCTGACCCGCCATCGCAACATCAGGAATAATTAGGTGACGGCTATAGCGACGCACTTCATCAACTGTAAGCGCCGGGCCTTTTTCAACTAATGGTGGGATATTCATAACCGTCCTGAATGTGAGTGCGTATGTGCTTATTCTGCCGTACTCGTCAGAGCACTGCCAATTTGAAGCCTTTTGCCTCTACGATTAGCCGCGATGACTACTTCAGCCAATCTCCGAGATAACCGCGACAACAAAGCTCGCTTGCCACGTGATGAACGTCGCGCACTTCTACTTTCTGCAGCCCTCGAAGTTTTCACTGCCGCTGGATATCACTCAGCGGCTATGGATGAAATTGCCGATCGCGCTGGAGTAAGTAAGCCAGTTTTGTACCAGCACTTTCCCTCAAAACTTGAACTCTACTTAGCTGTGCTAGATCTACATATTGATTCTCTTGTTTTTGAAATTCAAAAAGCAATTGCATCCACTCCTGATAATGCGAATCGTGTACGTGCAACGGTGGATGCATACTTTGGTTTTATTGAAAGTGATGGAGAGGCGTTTCGTTTACTCTTTGAAAGCGATATGAGTGTCGAGCCTTCAGTTGCTGAACGACTGAATCGCATGACATATGACTGTGCCGCAGCAGTCAGTGCAATTATTTCTCTTGATACAGGCCTACCCAAAGAAGTTGCGATGCTATTGGGTGTCGGAATGATTGGTTGCGCACAAGTAACCGCACGTCATTGGTTAGAGCGCGACAGTAAATTAACCCGCCAACAAGCCGTTGATTTAGTTGAAAATCTGATGTGGCGCGGAATATCGGGCTTTCCCAGCAAATAATCTGGCAAACGTGCTGGGTATTTAATCGGTAGGATTAGCAACTATGAGTACAAAGAAAAGCGATAGCGCTATTAAAGTTCAGGTTCGCATCACAATATCTAACGTAACTTCAGATTTGAATTTTGAGAGCGCTTTAGGCGCTGAACAAATTCAGAGTGCGGTTAATGCAGCACTTAAATCCGGTGATGCATTAGTTCTTGAAGACATCCGTGGTCGCGTAATGATGGTTCCTGCTGACAAAATAGGTTTTGTAGAAATTGGCGAACAAACCGATCGTCGCGTCGGTTTCGGCGTCCAATAAGTGTCACTAACTTTCGAAGAACTTCCTCTTCGCCCGGAAACAAAGGCGGCTCTCAAAGAGCATGGCTTTACTTCACCATTTCCAATCCAAGAAATGGTTCTACCTATTGCACTTGCCGATGGCGATGTAATTGGACAAGCGAAAACAGGAACTGGAAAAACTCTTGCATTCGGTATTCCACTTATTGAACGAGTGATCGCGCCAAATGATTCCGAATGGAAAGAGCTTGAACACCAAGGTTTGCCGCAAGTACTCGTAGTCGTACCAACTCGCGAACTTTGCATTCAAGTTGCAAAAGATATTGATGAACTTGCTAATAATCGCGGAATTAGAACGTTAGCTGTTTATGGCGGCCGTGCATTCGAACCACAAATCGATTCACTCAATGCTGGAATCGAAATCGTCGTTGGAACACCGGGTCGACTCTTAGATTTGTATCGCCAAGGACAACTCAAACTCAAAGAGGTTTCACGACTTGTTCTAGATGAAGCCGATGAAATGTTGGATTTAGGATTTTTGCCCGATGTAGAGAAGATTTTTACAAGTACTCCAAAGCGAACTCAGACCATGCTCTTCTCGGCAACGATGCCTGGTGACATCCTGAACCTTGCACGTCGATTCATGAATCAACCAATTCATATTCGTACACAAGATAATGAGGATGAAGGCGCGGTAGTTTCAAAGATTGAACAACATGTTTATCGGGCGCACGCCATGGATAAAATCGAGATGCTGGCCCGAATTTTGCAAGCAGAAGGTCGCGGACCAACAATTGTTTTTTGTCGCACCAAACGCACATGTCAGAAGACGGCAGATGATTTGCTTGAACGTGGATTTAGATCAGCAACTATTCATGGTGATTTAGCTCAGAATGCTCGCGAAAAAGCTCTCAATGACTTTAAGGCCGGAAAGACAGATGTACTAGTTGCAACAGATGTTGCAGCTCGTGGAATTGATATTGATGGAATCACTCACGTTATTAATTACCAATGCCCAGAAGATGAAAAAACTTATGTTCACAGAATTGGTCGTACAGCACGTGCTGGAGCGCATGGAATCGCGGTGACATTTGTTGACTGGGATGAAATGGCGCGCTGGAAAATGATTGACATGGCGCTCAAACTTGGTTTACCTGAACCAGAAGAAACGTACTCCTCATCAGAGCATCTCTACGAAGTAATGAAAATTCCTGCAGGTTCCACTGGGCGAATGGTGAAAGCAAAACCTGTAAAGGTCGAAACTGCTCCTAAGGTTGAGCGCACTGTTGAAAAGCGCGAAAGAACTCGCACAAAGAAGTTTAAAAGTACTTAAAAAAACTTAAGGTGCTCTAGCAAGCTATAGGCAGCTTCTCGATATGCCTGTGCAAAATCTGAATTCTTATCGGCTGATAACACGCTTCTCTTCTGCGCAATCGCAGCATCAATGCCCTCGCTAACTGGAATTAACGCATCTAAAACAATTGCATCAGAAAAATGCTTGGTGTGCTCAGCTGAGAGTTGATTGATGGGAAGAATAAATTTCTTCGCATTGCTTTGAATTTTTGATGTGTTGAGCGCTCCACGAATACTGTGAATTGATGAATCAGATGGGATCACAATTGAATCTGCAGCGCTAAATGCCATGGCTATACGCGGATCTATCTGAGATGGTGTGTCAATGATTATTACGTCGTAGTGATTAGGTACTCCATTTAAGAATGTTTTGAGGGAATTAACGTCGTTGAGCGCGGTTAATCTCGAATCTGCGCCAATGAAATCAAATCGCTCATCCGTTGTGATGTCATTACTTTGTGCAAGAGAGGAGCCTTGAAGCATTTCTGCGATGGTCTCTCTTGATCTTTCAAAGCCCACATTAAAAGTTAAATCAGCACGTGGATCAAGATCAATGAGTAGAACTTTTTTTCCGTACTCAACTGTGGCAACTGATAATGAATGTGCCGCGGTGGTTTTGTGCGTGCCTCCTGCAATATTGGCTATAGCAATAATCGATGTCATGACGCTATCCCCCAACGGATTTTGGCTTCTTTGAGTATTGGAGGCTGGAAAATATTTTCTGGTAAGAGTTTAAGTGTTGAACGAGTCGCTGTGAGCGCTGCATTAGTTACGGTTTCATGTCCTGGTAATGCTGGTATCGCATAGAGTTTGCGCGCCCATTGCGGAAGCGCAGCAGTTGCAAGTGCACTAAGTGTTGCCCATGCAGGCGCTGCTGGTGTTGCAAATCGAATTGCTGTTGGCATAGGCGGTACAGCTAGAAAGAGTGCAGCACGTTTGGCATCATCACTTGCTTCTAGTTCGGGTGCGATATTTTCGAAGTATGCTTTTAATTCCTGCATATTTTTAGGAACTGAATCAGCGTTAATCCCAACTAACTCCGCAAAAGTAAGCATTTCAAGTACATATTGATCTAGATCTTGTGGAGCCAATGCCAAACCGGAGCGAAGTGCAACGTCTACAAAAGAGTCAACAAGTGACATGTGTACCCACAAAAGTAGGTGTGGATCATCTAAACCTAATTTAGTGTGAACCGAGCGGACGCGGGCTGCAAGAGTTTCTGCATCCTTGCGTGGAGCAAAACTAAGTGTTGAAACATAATCACCTGTTCGTTGCAATCTGCCCCATGCGTCTTCACGGAAGTTGGAGTTCTTAGCTACGCCATCCATGGCAACTGGGTGCAATGCTTGTTGCAATAGTGCACGAATACCACCAACAACCATTGATGGGTCACTATGAACTTTCCAAACAACACTATCTGGGGAATACAGACCAAGTTCCGGGCTCATGCAGAAGTAAATGCCTTAATAGCATCTGCAATCATTTGGATTGCAATTGCTGCGAGCAAGAGTCCTGCAATACTAGCAACGAGATTGACGCCAGTTTCCTTGATAACTTTAAGAATCGTTGTTGATGCCATCAAAGTTAAAGCGATTGCAAGGTGAACAGCAATTACTGCAACAGCTAATCCAACACCTTGACCGAAGTTGTCAATCTTTTGAACATAAATCATTGTGGCAACAATTGCGCCGGGCCCAGCAAGTAAAGGAGTGCCCAGTGGAACGAGTGCGATGTTATTTGATTTCTTGTTTTCAGAACCCGGGCGCCCACCCATGAGTAATTCAAGTGAAACAAGGAGTAACAAAAGCCCACCAGCAGCTTGTAAGGATTCGAGTGAAATATTTAGATACGAAAGAACTAAACGACCGAAGAGTGCAAATGATGTAATAACAATTAACGAGACAGCAGCAGCTTGCCATGCGAGTTTGCGGCGAGTCGCAGGAGATTTATCTGAGACCAGTCCAAGGAAAATAGGAGTTGCACCTGGAGGATCCATAATCACAAATAGCGTTACGAAAGCTTGCAGTGCAAAAGTTATAGCAGTTACTTCACCAATACTCATGCTCTGATAACCCTTCGTTGATTAGCCTCTGACTCTAGGCGTTCCCATTGTGCCTGCTCGGTAAGGTTTTCGCCTAATGAATTTAGTTTACCCGTACCGTGATAATCGCTAGCACCAGTAATAACGAGATCTAATTCACGAGCAATTTGTGCAAGCGCATTTCTCTCTTCATTGTTGTGATCTCGATGATTAACTTCTATTCCATTTAGGCCTGCGTTTTTTAGCGGTAAAAAATCATCCGCAGAAAGAACTTTGCCTCGAAGTGAAGCAAATGCATGCGCTATGACTGCAACACCGCCAGCACGTCGAATCATTGATATTGCATCCTCGGGTGTCGGAGCGAGATGAGCGACGTAATATGGAGATTCATTGTGAAGTAAATCTGTAAATGCTTCGTCACGCGATGCCACTACGCCATTTTTGACAAGTGCATCAGCAATATGAGGTCTACCAAGTGTTGCGCCAATTGGTTTTACGGATTCCACATCTGCCATTGAAATCTTTATTCCACCAGCATTAAGTAATTCAATCATTTTGAGTGCGCGAGGAATTCGTCCATCTCGGGTATTTTCTAACATCTCTTGCATTTCCGCGTTTGTTCCATCAAAAAGCAAGCCCAACATGTGCACACTGATTCCATCAGTAGTTAAACATGAAATTTCAGCGCCTAGCGCTAGAGATAAATTGGGGCGTAGCGCTTGTTCGGCTGTGTGCCATCCAGATGTGGTGTCATGATCAGTAATTGCTAAGACAGAGAATCCTTCAGCTAATGCTTTATTAACTAATTGTGCAGGTGAGTCTGTTCCATCGCTGCAATCTGTATGTGTATGCAAATCAATCATGGCAAGAGTTCTGCCTTTACGGGACGTGTACGCAAAACAACCAATGCGCATCCGCCGAGGATAAGAACAATCCCTGGCAAGATTCCAAGAGGTGGAGTTTGATCTAGCCACCAAATGGCTAGGAGAGATGCAACAGGCACTTCGAAGAAAATAATCAGAGAGACCACTGCGGGTGAAACTCGCTTAAGTGCAGCATTAAACATGTTGTGACCTAAAAGCTGAGCGAAAACAACTAGTGCAATGACAAGCCACCACTCATTAACACTGAAGTTCCATAGTTGAAATCCGCCAATTAAGACGATGGGTAAAGCAGTAAATGCACATGTTGCATAACAGATTGATGTGTATGCACTGGTTTCCATACTCTGTTGTGCCTTTGATCCAATCATTACATAAATTGCTGCAAGAGCAGCAGAGATGATGGCAGCTACATCTCCAGTAAAAGATCGAAGTGAAATACTTAAATCCACGCCTGAAATTAAAATCACACCAGAAAAACTCACCATCATTCCTAACCAGGCACGGGAAGGAATATGTCCACCTTTGACTCTGACAAATAGAGCCGTAAATATCGGTTGCAGTGCAACAAGAGCGGTTCCTGCAGCAACAGTTGTTAGTCGCATTGCCAAGAAGAATGCGATGAAGTGCATGGCTAGTACGAAGCCACCTAGTGCGGCCCAAGCGATTGCTTTGCGATCTGCGCGATGCCTCAATGCAAAAGGCGCGATCACTAATGCCCCGCCAAGATTTCGCCAGAAAATCAAAGTCACCACGGGCATTGTGCTTAAAGCAATGAGCGGACCAGAAACTCCTATGCCAAATATTCCAATAAGGAGTCGGATCGAATCAGCACGTCCTGGCATAGCCGCATGACTATGAATGAGAGATTTTTCGGCTGACATGGGGCAAATGTATCTTTTCCGTGCACTTTAAGTGAAAGCAGCGAGTTGCTTTGAGCGGTTACCCTTAGCCCATGAGCGGAAACTTGATTAATCGAGTATTTCTCGCCCGTCTTGCAGGTACCGCGGTCTTTGATCCAAATGGTGATCCAGTAGGAAAGGTGCGAGATGCACTCGCGACCCTTCGTGCAAATAATCAACCACCACGTATCTTGGGATTAATTGTTGAAGTACCACTTCGTCGTCGCGTATTTGTTCCAATTACTCGAGTTAATTCTATTGAGAGTGGAGCAGTTGTTATTACAGGATTGCTTAACATGCGCCGATTCGAAGCACGCGCAGGTGAAGTATTAGTTCTCGGAGACATGCTTGATCGTTCAATTTCACTCGTTGAAAGTGGCGAAAAAGTTGTTGTTGAAGATATGGGTATGGAACAAAACCGAAGTGGTGATTGGCTCATTACGCGCGTACACATTATGCGTCGTGGCACAGGATTGCGCCGTAAGGGAGCAACCTCGACCGTTCTCTGGGAAGAAATAACTGGTTTCGCAGTTGCAGAGCACAACCAAGGTGTAGCGAATTTGCTTTCAACTCTGAGCACACTTCGTGCTGCCGACCTTGCATCAGTAATGCATGATCTTGCACCGAAGCGTCGTGTAGAAGTTGCGCGCGCTTTAAATGACGAGCGACTTGCAGATGTACTCGAGGAGATGGATGAAGCAGAGCGCGTAGAACTTTTGGCCGAGTTAGAGGGTGAACGTGCTGCCGATGTTCTGGGTGAAATGGATCCAGATGATGCTGCCGACTTACTACGTGAAGTTGGTCAAGAACGTGCACAAGCACTCTTAGATTTAATGGAACCAGAAGATGCCGAAGATGTGCGTCGATTGATGAACTACGAAGATTACACAGCTGGCGGAATGATGACGACAGAACCTATTGTCATGACAGCCGATAACACAGTTGCAGAAGCACTCGCTGCGGTGCGTCAAAGTGAAATTTCTCCAGCACTTGCATCACAAATCTTTATTTGTCGCGCTCCACTAGAAACTCCTACCGGCCGATTTATTGGAATTGCTCACTATCAACGTTTACTACGCGAGGCACCATCAACGCTGCTTGGCTCTATGGTTGATACGGATACTCAGGGATTAAATCCACAAGCGTCATTAAATGAAGTTTCGTCATACTTAGCCAGTTACAACTTGTTATCAGTACCCGTTGTAGACGCCAATGAACGTTTGCTTGGAGCTGTGACAGTTGACGATGTGCTCGATCACTTATTGCCTGAGAATTGGCGACATGACCACCGTGATCTGTCCAAAACGGTCAATGTCTTGGAACACGAGCATTTCATGAGTGAACAAGAGAGCGAGGGAAAATAAATGGCACGTAACAATCGTTTGGATACTCCTCGCGAGACAGGTCGAACATTTCGTCCGAACTTTGATCCAGAAGCTTTTGGTCGCCTATCGGAGAGATTTGCACGCTTCCTAGGTACGGCTGGTTTCTTGGTTTACATGACCGGTTTTGTTCTCAGTTGGGTTTTGTGGAATGCACTTGCCCCAGTTGATCTTCGCTTTGATGACTATCCATTCATCTTTCTGACTCTCATTTTGTCTCTACAAGCTTCTTATGCTGCGCCATTGATTTTGCTCGCACAGAATCGACAGGCAGATCGTGACCGCATTCAAGTGAGTGAAGATCGTGCACGCAATGAGCGCTCTATTGCAGATACCGAATACTTAACTCGTGAATTAGCGAGTCTTCGTAATGCATTGGGTGAAGTTGCAACTCGAGATTTCTTGCGCAATGAACTTAAAGATATGCTGGAAGAAGTTCTTGACGAATTACGTGGCAAGTCCAAGTCTGACACCGAGAAGTGATTTCTTTCTCACGACTAATTGATCAACAATTGCATTAACTGATTTAGCCGCAGCACTTTCCGGGAATTGAACTACGACAGGCGCGCCGTTATCTCCACCAGTTCGCAGATCTGGACTAAATGGAACTTTTCCTAGAAGTGGAACATCTATTCCCGCTAACTCAGACAGACGTCTTGCTGTTTCTTCGCCACCACCTGAACCAAATAAAGAAATCGTGTCGCTGCAATGTGGGCAAGGAAAATCAGACATGTTTTCAATTACGCCGACTAGGTGCTGCTTAATCTGATGTGCAATACGTCCTGCCCGTTCTGCAACTTCAGCTGCAGCAACTTGTGGTGTTGTTACAACAAGTATTTCTGAGCCAGGAATGAGTTGACCTAAAGAAATTGCAAGATCGCCAGTACCTGGCGGTAAATCAATGAGAAGCAAATCTAAATCTCCCCAGTATGCATCGGATAGTAATTGTTCTAAAACTTTGTGCAGAAGAGGGCCACGGTAGGCAACCGCATCTGATCGTTCTGGTTTGAACATCTCCATTGAAACAACTTTTACACCGTACGACTCAAGTGGAATAAACATCTGATCAATCGCTGTTGGGCGCTGTCCAATTAATCCCATCAATCGTGGAACTGAGTGTCCATAAACGTCTGCATCTAAAATTCCTACTCGCAGACCTTTTTGTGCAGCGGCTACGGCTAAATTAACCGTAAGGGATGATTTTCCAACTCCACCTTTTCCAGATGCAATACCGATTACACGAGTAAGTGATTCTGGTTGTGCAAATGGAATGATTTTTTCTCGCCCATTACGTAATAAGGATTTCAAATTGCCGCGTTGTTCTTCATTCATAACCCCAAATGAAATTTCAACGGATGAAATTGTTTCTACGCTCATGACAGCTTTTGTGATGTCGGTGCGCAACCTATCTTGCATAGGGCATCCAGAAATTGTTAGCAAAATCTTTAGGCGGGCAACGCCACCATCTGCTTCTACAGACTCAACCATCCCTAAATCAGGTAAAGGTCGATGAATTTCTGGATCTTCTACAGTTGCTAAAGCTGCATGAATCGATTCAATAACGGTCATAGTAAATCTGGATCAATCTTTGGTTTTACTGCATTGCGAGGCTTTTCTTCATCAAGAGTGCCTGCTAATTGTTTCTTAATGAATGTCTTTGGATTCAGATCAGATGGCTGTAAGTTTTCGAATCCAGGTCCTAGATTTTCACGAAGTTCTGAAGTTGCAGTATTTGCTAGATTTTTTACCTTCTTGAGAAATTTTGCTGCATCTGAGGAGAACTTAGGTAAACGCTCTGGTCCAACAAAGAAAATTGCAAGTACGGCTAAGCCAAGGAATTCACCTGGTCCAATACCGAAAATCATGTTGTAAGCCTAGTGCGTGCCGTGGATTAGTTCTTGCCAGCAGTCAACGTGACAGTCGTTGACCGTGTACTGCTGCCACGTTTGTACTTAACTTCAACGCGGTCTCCAATATTTCTGGCTCGGATAGCAACGATGAGTTCATCAGGATTGTTAATAGCTTTTCCGCCAAATTCAATGATCAAATCTCCTGGTTTGATGCCAGCTTTTTGCGCAGGTCCCCCGGGAAGAATTGCTCCATCTGCTGTGGTGACTTTGGCACCAGGTCCAGCAAAATTCATATCGATTGAAACACCCATTACTGGATAAGAAGCTTTGCCAGTTGTGATTAGTTGATCTGCTGTTTTTCTTGCTTGATTAATTGGAATTGCAAAACCTAATCCAATTGATCCTGCTTGTGAATTTAATGATCCGCTCAGTGTTGCAATTGCGGAGTTAACTCCAATAACTGCTCCGGTCGTATCAATTAATGGTCCACCAGAATTTCCCGGATTAATTGCAGCATCTGTTTGCAGCGCATTAATGAATGAGCTTTCACCTGCCGATCCACCTGCAGTTACTGCTCTGTCTTTTGCGCTAATGATTCCAAGTGTCACCGTTCCAGATAAGCCAAGTGGTGAACCTACGGCAATGACTGAATCTCCGACGGCAACTTTGTCACTGTCTCCAAATTGAAGAGCAGGTAAGCCTGTTGCCATAATTTTCAGTACGGCTAAATCATATGAGGAGTCCCGGCCGACAATCGTGCTTTCAAAATCCTCACCGTTATTGAGTGTGACAATTATCTTGGCTTTCGCGAGTGCGGCTTCTTCTACAACATGGTTATTTGTAAGAATGAAACCTGAACTGTCAATAATGAAACCTGAACCAGAACTACCAGCTTCTGTTGTTATAGAAACCACTGATGGCAGAACTCGATTTGCTAATCCTGCAACGGAATCTGGCTTGCGTTCGATTGAATTTGAAGCTGAAACTAAATTGGCTTTGCCGCCAAAAAAACCTCCTGAAGCATTTACGCCTAGCGCTCCCCCAACAATTCCAGCGATGATTGCCAAGACGACAACAGCACCTGGAGTCACACCTTTATTGGATCGTGGAAAATCTTGCGAGTTCCACCATGGTGCATCTGAGTGTGCTTTGGTTTTGCGAGTACGAAACTTCATGGCGCTTATCTTGCTACAACTTTGTTGCGATTAACAAACCATCACCAACTGTGATGAGTGTGCTTACCCACAGATCCGTGGCACCTTTAACGCTCTTTCCAGCTTCACGCAGTGCAATTGTTCGCGGATCTCTCTGTGAAGGATCGCTCACTTTGCCACCGCCAAAAAATCCGTCGATAACCATGACGCCACCGCTTCGCAAAATGCGATGAGCTTCTTCAATTGTGTATGTCAGATCCTCTGGATTGTGTCGCAGAACAACTAGGTCATACGCGCGATCAGTTAACTTGGTCATAACATCCATAATTGAATTTGTAATGAGTCGATATCGAGATGGTGCAATATCCGCATCTTGCATTGCAATTCTGGCGATACGCGAGTGTTCAGTCTCATCATCAATTGAAGTGAGCGTGCCGCTTGTGATCATTCCACTTAAAATCCAGAGGCTACCTACTCCAGAGCCTGTTCCAACTTCAACTACTGATTGAGCAGAGAGTTGATGTGCAAGTGCGCGAAGGTATGAGCCAACACCTGTTGTCGCATCATTGGCGCCAACTTCTGCACCACGCGCACGTGCGCGAATTTGAAATTCATCTTCAAGAATAAAGTTTTCAGCATATGCGTGTGGATCTATTCTCATCATAAACTCATAATCCAATCAATTAGCAAACGAACACCGAAGCCAGTTCCACCTTTAGGAGATTCTCCAGCATCACTTTCACTTCGAGCTGTTCCTGCAACATCTAAGTGAACCCATTTTCTTTTGCCTGTAAATTTCTCTAGAAACAACGCGGCGGTTACAGAACCTGCGGAGTAATCACCTTTATCTGCAGTGTGATTAAAGTCGGCGATGTCACTTTCGAGTGAATCTTGGTAGTCATCAATTAGCGGCATGTGCCAGAGGCGATCACCGGAGGATTCACCTGCTGCAACTAGTTGAGAAGCTAATTTGGTGTCACGGGTATACATAGCCCCATATTGGCGACCCAGTCCTAGTGTTGCTGAGCCGGTCAGTGTTGCAATATCCAGCAAATAATCTGGATCAAGCTTTGCATCGGCGTAAGCCAATCCATCTGCTAAAACTAAACGACCTTCTGCATCAGTATCTAAAACTTCTACAGTTGTTCCACCGTAATGAGTAATTACATCACTTGGTCTTTGTGAAGTGCCAGAGAGTGCATTTTCTGCACACATCAATAACGCAGTTACTTTAACGCGTGGCTTTAATTCTGGTAGCGCTCCCACAACGTTGAGAACAGCAGATGCTCCAGCCATGTCACTCTTCATAGCGGTCATTAAATCGTAAGGACGTTTGAGTGAAACTCCGCCCGTATCAAAAGTAATTCCTTTACCAACTAAAACAACGTGTGGGATTTTCTTTCCCGTAGCCTTGGGAGAGTAAGAAATTTGAATGAATCTAGGGCCAGGCTTTGGAGATGAATTTCCTACCGCTCTTAAACCACCAAATTGAGCAAGATCTTTTCCAGCCAGAACTTTGATGGTGAGCTTGCCTTCCTGTGCAATCTTCTGCGCTTGCTGCGCCATCCACAGCGGATTTTTAATATTAGAAGGGGTGTGTACTAAATCGCGAGCGCGACAGACGGCATTAGCAATGACTGCAGCTTCATCAATTATTTTTTCACTCTTGCACACAATATTAAATGTTGGCTGATCAGTCTTGGCATCACTCTTAAGTGTCCACGTGTACGAACCTAATACGGAGGAGATTGCATGTGCACGAATATCGTGGCTTTGAGTTGCAAGCAAATTTGAGACATTGATTTTTTTGCCACGAAGTTTTCTACCCAAACTAGCTGCAGCAAGGCGATGTGATTGCGTGCTCTGATCTCCAAGTCCGATGACAAATACTCGATCTGCTTTTGTAGCTTTTTGACTAATAGGGATTTCAAGAATTTCACCTGGCTTGCCTGCTGGTTGAAAAAAAGAAATTTCATCAATGAGGTCTACGTCGAAGAATTTCTCTATGGAGGCTATGGCGTCTATGGCGCCAACTAATTCATATCCATCTTCTTCGGACTTAACGAAACCAACTGCGATGGCATCTGCGCTGACAATATCTTCAACGCGAGAAGAAATGCTTGAGAGTTGGGCGTAAGGCATAGCGCAAAGGCTAACTAAAAAAGGAAGAAATGCGCTCTATTTCTTAACGAGGGAAACTGCGGCATGTAATGCAGCGCTGAGATTATTTGCTTCCTCTGCATTCATTTCAACTACGAGTCGACCGCCGCCTTCTAGTGGAATACGCATCACGAGTGAGCGAGCCTCCTTTGTGACCTCCATAGGACCATCACCAGTGCGGGGTTTCATAGCTGCCATCTGGGGACTCCTTAGGGAAGTAAATCGAAGAGCGTTCTGTAAGGGATAAGTATCTCGCATTTATAGCGAATATATGAAATCGAAAGAAGGCAGGCTTATAGGCCCAGTGCTTTGCTCAGGCGAGCCTTGCCGATGGCGATGACTGCAGTAACCGAACGCTCTGGAACGCCTAATTTTTGAGCAATCTCACTGGGAGGCATAGATCGCAAATAATGCATCACCAAAATAATTCTTTCTTCATCAGGGAGCGCAGCCAGAACTTCTGCCAAAGTTTTAGGCTCGCTCATATGCCTAAGTTTACTGTGCGATTGGGCAACCTTTGCCCGCATTGAGCCAACTTATTGTGAGAGTTATCTTAGAGTTCGAGCGAATCTACGCAGAGAAATCCATACTCCAACGAATAGAGCAGGTTTAAGTATCAAAAAAACTATACGTGGTGCCCAAATGATTTCTGACCAATTAAATCTAGAAGTGTGATCGTTGATTTCAACTACTTCAAAACGACCCGTGCCTTTAATTATTTTTCCTGTATGCAAAACATCACAGAGTTGTGGAGGTTGCCAATTAGTAACAACCATTGTGTCCAAAACTCCTAGAAATCTAAATCGTGGAAAAAGTCTATGCAGCGGACCAGTGAAAGCGGCAATCTCAGTTCCTGGACCATTTTCTATTTCAGATGTAAGCCAGACAGAAGTCTGCAACATCCAATTACTCTGTTTTTCCCAGTCAGTTACTTCATTCCATGCACGTTCAGCGCTACACGGAAGTGTGAGTGTGAGGGCAATGTGATTATCGGCCACCACAGATCTCCAATGCTTCATCAATACTCGTACACCAATGGAGTAACTCACGTTGTCCCGGTTTAACAAAACCTTCAACTTCTAAATGATCGATCAAAGTTTTTAATGGGTCATACAAACCAAATGGATCGAGAACGACAACTGGTTTTTGATGAAAGTTTAAGAATCGACCCACCCATATTTCAAATAATTCTTCAAGCGTTCCGAGGCCACCAGGCAGTGCAATAAAAGCATCTGCTAACTCTTCAATTTTGCCTTTTCGCTCTCGCATTGATCCGACAATCTGCAATTCGTGGCTATCTTTATCTGCGAACTCAATATCTACGAGTAATTGTGGGATTACACCGATTGTGTGGCCGCCAGAATTTCTGACGCCCCTCGCAACCGCACCCATCATCGAAATATGCCCGCCGCCTGAAACGAGATTCCATGAACGTGAACCAATTGCATTTCCAAGTTCGAATGCTAAATCTTGATATTTCTTATCGATAGTTGGAGAAGATGAGCAATACACAGATATACGCAACGACATAGGTGTAACAATAGGCGTTACGCTTAGCCCATGTCACAACGCATTGCATCGGGTCATGGACTTGCCACCGTTTCACTCAGTGGACCTGTACTAGATACGTGGTTTCCAGAACCCGTTCTAGGAAATCATTCGACTCCGGTCTTGCCATTTCTATCCGCGCTAGCTGGAGTAGATGAGATCCGCGGGGTTAAGCGTGAAGTTGTCTCACTCGAGATTGATTTAGATAAAGCTCCCGATTCTGTCAGTGATGCATACCTACGACTTCATTTACTGTCTCATCGAGTGATCAAACCTCATGAAGCAAATGTCGAAGGAATATTTGGTGTGCTCAATAATGTTGTGTGGACTTCAGCTGGTCCATGCCCAGTTGAAAACTTTGAAATTACGAGAGCAAATCTTAAGCAAAAATACGGCGCCATTACAGTTTTATCAGTTGATAAATTTCCACGAATGGTTGATTACGTAATTCCTTCGGGAGTTCGAATTGCAGATGCAGATCGTGTTCGCCTTGGTGCGCACCTAGCATCTGGAACAACTGTGATGCACGAAGGTTTTGTTAACTTCAATGCCGGAACACTGGGGACTTCTATGGTCGAAGGAAGAATTTCGGCTGGAGTCGTAGTTGGCGATGGAACCGATGTCGGTGGCGGCGCTTCAATTATGGGAACACTCAGCGGTGGCGGAAAAGAAATTATCTCCATCGGAGAGAAGTGCCTTTTGGGTGCAAACTCAGGTCTTGGAATTTCACTAGGAAATAACTGCGTTATCGAATCTGGCACGTATGTCACTGCAGCAGCAAAGATTCGCCTACCTGATGGTGAAATAGTTAAAGCATCATCCTTATCTGGTGCAAGTAATCTTTTGTTTAGGCGTAACTCACTCGATGGTTGCTTAGAGGTAATTATGCGAACAGGTTCATGGGGTGGATTGAATTCAGTTTTACACTCAAATTAAGTTAAACCACGCCGAAGGTAATTGAGTTCTACTTCTGAAAGTTTCTCCCCGCAATGTAGTTATTTTCCCATCACTGGAAGTCGCTGAAATTCTTGCAACGGTTCCTGTTGGGTTTCTGGAATCAATATTTAGTGCGACAACATCTGCAAGGGAGAAAGTTCGTGCAAGAACTGCCTGAGTTAGTGGGCGGCTCCACGTAAAGAAACGTGGATTGAGAATTGGATCTTGACTGTAGGGATCAGCAACACTGGTGGTAAAGCTTCTCTCCTGGCCCCAGGCATTTACACTCGTTTCAGTTTGTCCTCCACTGGATGAAAAGAAGTAAGCAGTTATAGGAGAGCCGTTAATGGTGATTACTTGTCCAGTTGTTTCTGAAGTAGAGCTTGCTTGAACCGCTTCTTTCCATAATTTTCCATAAATTGGTTCTATCTCTTTTGAAAAACCGACAAATGATTGATCGGAAATACTGTTATAGACATTGCAGTCGCAGGCAACTCTAGGAACTCCTAATTTGCTCAGAACATACGAGCGAGATGCAATCGCCTGCGCAATCAATGCTTGAGTTGGCCACGAAGAGGGAACTTCACTGATGCCGTATAAATATTCATCATGAATTCGAACAGTATTTGTGACTTCCATTCTGTGCCCGATGATCGGTGCTTTTACTGATTTAATTTGAATCTGTCCATAACGATACTTAACGCTCTTTGAATTCACCCTTAAAGAAACCGTAGAAGCCGCGCCATCTAAGTATCGAGTGCCAGACCACCGAACACTCCACGCAGAATTAGTCCCAAGTAATTGGGAGTTTTTACCCGTAACAATAAATGCTGAAATGCTGGTACCTAATTGAACAAATGAAATAGCAGATTTCCATGTCAGTGATGCTGCGGGGACAGCCGTAAGACTTTCGCCAACATCGCCCGTATAAACATTAAGAATTGAATCTTTGGTTCCAGATTTAATACTTGCCTGTGTGAGTAAATGCCCAATGTTTACTCGTACATTCTGATTATCAGCTAATGGAAGAATTTGTGTGCCGCTGTAGTAATAATTAAGGATAGCTTGCGCACTTTCTCCGGCTAAAGCTTTGCCACGCGCTCCAATTTGGCTAAGCCCGACGCCGTGTCCATAACCCGTACCTTGAAAATTGAACACTGCTGGAATTTCTACAGCATGAGCGGGTGTGATTGAGAAAAGAAGAATAAAAGCAGTAAAGAGAGTTTTAGAGATCCTCATCAATTACAGAGCTCTTTCCTAAGTGCAAAAAGTCTTGATAGGCATCAATCACTTGATCAGGGTTGCCACGTGAAACTAGTTTTCCTTTATGTAACCACGCAACGTCATTGCAAATCTCACGAAGCGTTGCCATCGCGTGGCTGACGAGGATCAAAGCGCGATCTTCACTTCTTAATTCTTTAATCTTGTTAAAACTCTTCTCTTTAAAGTGCGCATCCCCCGTGCTTAAAGCCTCATCTACAATCAAAATATCTGGTTGGACAGTTGCTGCAACTGAAAAGGCTAAACGTGCATACATTCCAGATGAATAAGTGCGCATCGGAGCATCTATCGCATCACCGAGTTCAGAGAATTCATGTATCTCATCGAAGTGTTCTTCAATTTCCTTACGCGTCATGCCTGCGGCTAAACCACCTAGTTGAACATTGGCGCGACCTGACATAGCTGGATTGAATCCAACTCCCAGTGCTAGGAGAGTGCTTACTTTTCCAAAAACTTCGATTCGCCCCTGTGTTGGGGGAATGATGCCCGCAATCGTGCGCATCAATGAAGATTTACCTGCACCATTTGTTCCGATTACTCCCAGCACTTGGCCATACGTCACATCAAGATTTACATCATCGAGTGCTTGCACAATACGTGTTTGTTTTGTTCCTCGACCTAAAGATTTAACGCGCGCCTTAAGTGTTGGTCTGCGATCAATCGCCGTTGTGTACGTGAGACCAAGATTCTGTACTGAAACAGCAAGGTCGCCAGTTTTGTGTTGTGTATTAGAGGCGGACAGCGAACTCACGCTCCCTTGATAAGAAGAAATAAGTTCCTATTAACAAAACACCTACGGCCCATCCACTTGCGGCTAGCATGCTTGATAACTCCGGTGTTTGCGCATGAACAATTGCTTTCGACCATGAATCAAGGAGTGCAAATAGTGGATTGATGTGTTCGAGGATTCTTAATTCTGGTTTCAGCGCTGATGCTTCATAAAGGATTGGAGACAAATAAAGCAAAGTTCGAATTAAATAAGGCAAGAAACTCGCTATATCCCGGAAATAAACGTTTATAGTTGAAATCAAAATTGCAACACCTAAAGCAAAAATTAGCGCGATCAGAATAATTGGAATTGACCATAACATTTCCCAACCAAAGGGCAAGCCCAGCACTGTTCGCATAATCATGAATACCAATAATGTTGGGATGAATTTAAAAAATGCGATGACAGTTGCTGACACCGGCAACATCATGCGTGGAAAAGCAGTGTTAAGAATTAAACGTTGGCCAGCTGTTACTGACTTAACGCCACCGCTTAAGCTATTGCTGATCAAATAAAAGAGAAAAAGACTCGCTGTTAAGTGGCCGTAGCGAAGTGCGCCACCGGAACCACCAATAATTACAATCAATAGGAAATAAACGCCAGAGAGCAATAATGGATTAAGAATGAGCCAGAGTTGTCCAAAAATTGAATCGAAGTGCTGCTCTCGCAATTCAGAGCGAGAATACTCAGCGATGAAAGTTCTACGAGACCATAAAGATCGCCAGTATTTACGAAGTGGCGGCAGGCCTGCTCTAAATGGTTCGTATACCTGTAGTGGCGCGCTCACGGTGTACAGGCTACATCAGCCTGAACTTTCTTAGCCCTTGGAAGGAGCAAGAGTCTTGGGTGATGTTAGAAAACCAAGGCCCCACGACATCTGCATCGTGAACAAAACGATTGGCAAAAGAAGTTTTTCAATAATTCCTTTTCCAGTAATAAGTGAGGCAAGAATTAAGAATATTCCATAAATTGCGGCAGGAATTATAAATATTTGATTACTTATTAATGCCAATACGATTGAAAGCACTGTTCCTATCAATGCAAATGGTGGTGCTAAATAACGATAATTTATGGTTCCTTGATGACGACGCGATACAACTCGACGCCATCTTCCATATTCAAAATACTGTTTCGCAAGTGCCTTCACCGAAGATCGTGGACGATATGTCACGTGCAATCGAGGATCAAAAAAAATCTTGCCTCCAGCCTGGCGGAGACGATAATTTAATTCCCAATCTTGGGCTCGGATAAATCTTTCATCAAAGCCACCTATTGCAATCACTGCCGAGCGAAGAAAAGTTCCTAGATAAACAGTGTCCACATAGCCTGCTTCACCACCTGTGTGAAATCTAGATGCGCCAACACCTAATGAGCTCCGCATTGCTGCGGCAACGGTTTTTTCAAAGAATGTGTTGCCTTCTGCGCCCATAATTCCACCAACGTTTACCGCACCACTGGATTTCATCACATCAATTGCCAGAGAAATATAATTTATCTGTAACTCAGCATGAGCATCCACTCTAACGATTACAGGGTTCTTTGATTTATTTATTGCTGCGTTTAAACCCGCTGCTGTTTTGCCGCTCGGATTATCAACTAGAGTAATGCGTGGATCTGATGAGGCTAAATATTGCGCTATCTCGTCAGTCTTATCCTTTGATGGTCCGAGTGCCAAAATTATTTCGAGTGTGCCTGCATAATCTTGAGCGAGTATGGAATTCACAGCATTTGCTAAATGTAATTCTTCATTAAGTACAGGGAGTACGACAGAAACAGCGGGCAAATTCGAGCCCGGTGAGAGAGATAACTCAATTCCTGATGTCGCCATATCCCCTACACGCTATCGTCCAAGTACGCTCTACCCGTGAATACTACGCGAGGAATTAGAGCGCTCACTGTTTTATCAGTAAGCGTTGTACTCGTATCTGCTTTTTCTTGGTTAGCCCTTGGTCAGGTAAGCGGCTCAATTAAGCGAATTGATGTATTTGGAAAATTAGATTCGCGTCCTGAAAAAACATCTAAAGCTTTAAATTATTTGCTGGTTGGTTCCGATACGCGTGAGGGCCTGACTAAAGAGCAGCTGAAAGTGCTCCGCGTTGGAAGCACAAAGACTGCCGCCGGTGGTCGTTCTGACACGATGTTGCTTGTTCACATAAGTAAAGCACGCGATAAAGCAATGATCATTTCGCTACCACGAGACTCACTTGTAACAATTCCTGCCCACCGTAGCTCAGATGGCACAAAAGATATTGGTGCTGCTAAATCAAAAATTAATGCCGCATTCGCATGGGGTGGTGCACCACTATTAATTGAAACCGTCGAACTCGCAACGAACTTACGTATTGATCATTACATCGAAGTTAACTTTGCAGGTTTCGCTGGAATTGTTGATGCACTTGGCGGCATTGAAGTCTGTACCAAGAAAGATATTGATGATCCTAAGAGCCACCTTGTGCTGGCGGCTGGAGTTCATACTCTTAACGGAATTGAATCACTTAAGTATGTTCGTACTCGCGACTTTGATGGTCTTGGTGACATCGGTCGTATGCAACGCCAACAGCAATTTATGAGTTCTGTACTTAGAAAAGCAACGAGTACCGGTGTCTTGCTCAACCCAATCAAACTTGTGAACTTCTTTAACGCTGCAATTTCTACCGTTAAAACAGATTCAGGATTAAATGAATCCGATTTACTAACGTTAGCAAAGCAATTACGTAATTTATCCGCTAGCAAGGTACGAACACTGACAGTGCCAATTGATAATCCCAATGCATACGCACCTGGCGTTGGTTCAGTTGTTACATGGGATTCAGTTCTAGCTGCTGAACTCTTCCAGAGATTGCGCGATGACTTACCAATTGTTGATGAAGTAACCCCATCACCAAGTGCGTCTAGTACTGAAAAGCCAAAGAAAACAATCATCGATAAATTCAAGACACGAACCGCTGATGAAAATCCATGCGGAGAACTGAAATAGGATTACTACTATGGCGCTCAAGCTCTCTGTTGTTGGTTGCGGTTATTTAGGGGCCACACACGCCGCCTGTATGTCTTCCTTAGGTTTCGAAGTTATTGGTGTTGATACCGATCCTGAAAAAATTGCGTTACTTTCAAAAGGTGAGTTACCTTTCTATGAGCCGGGACTTGATTCCTTACTTGCTAGTGAAATAACTACAGGCCGACTTACATTTACTACGGATTTTTCTGCAGTTGCTGACGCCGATGTTCACTTTATTTGCGTCGGAACTCCGCAGAGTAAAGATGGGCTAGCAGCCGACCTGACATATGTTAAATCTGCCGTAACAGCGATTGCTCCGCACTTGAAAAAGGGTTCACTTGTAGTTGGAAAATCAACTGTTCCTGTTGGCACAGCTCAAGGTCTGCGCGATCAATTGGCGCAGAGCGCACCTCAATCTGATTTAGCATGGAACCCAGAATTCCTGCGTGAGGGATTTGCTGTTGAAGACACTCTCACTCCTAACCGTTTAGTTGTAGGAGTTGCTAATGATCGTGCAGAAGAAATTCTCAAAGAGGTGTACAAGCCAATTATCGACCTAGGTACGCCATGGATTAGAGCAGATCTTCCAACTTCAGAGTTAGTAAAAGTAGCTGCAAACTCTTTTCTTGCGACCAAAATTTCATTTATTAATGCAATGGCTGAAGTATGTGAAGCAGCTGGTGGCGACGTCACAGTTCTTGCTAAGGCAATTGGTTATGACCCACGAATTGGAAACCGTTTCTTGCAAGCGGGAATTGGATTCGGTGGCGGCTGCCTTCCAAAAGATATCCGTGCATTTATGGCTCGAGCAGAAGAGTTAGGCGCTAAACAAGCGCTCGAATTTTTGCGCGAAATTGATGCAATCAATCTTCGTGCTCGTCAACGAGTGATTGATGTTGTCCGCGCCGAACTCACAGAAGATCTCACTTCATACAAGATTGCTGTACTTGGTGCTGCATTTAAGCCAGATAGTGATGACGTTCGAGATTCTCCAGCTCTAGACATTGCAGCCCAGTTACAAGCAGCTGGTGCAACGGTTGTCGTTCATGATCCGAAAGCAATCGAAAATGCTCGTAAGCGATTTCCTAAACTTGGTTTTGCTGCAAACGTTGAAGAGTGCGTGAAAAATGCAGATTTAATCTTGCACCTCACTGAGTGGCGCGAATATCGTGAATTAGATCCAAAAGCGTTGGCATCTCTTGTAAAGAAAAAGATTGTCATTGATGGCAGAAATGCATTAGATCGCGATAAATGGCGCACTGCTGGATGGCAATTTCACGCGTTAGGTCGCACAGATTAATACGCACGAAGAAATAGACCGCGTCCTAGAACTAAAGACGTGGGCAATCCTAGGTTTAAGCAATAACCCTGATCGTGCAGCGTATTCAGTAGCGGCGCTCTTGAAACAAAAGGGCCACACAATTATTCCTGTTCACCCAAAAGCTGAAGTAGTTCATGGTGAAAAAGGGTATGCAACTCTTGAAGAGATTCCGGTAAAAGTAGATGTAGTGGATTTTTTCATTAATTCAGAGTTAGTCAGCCGCAATGTTGATCGTGCTATTGCAATTGGTGCCAAAGCAATCTGGCTCCAGCTAGGCGTTATTGATCGAGAATCAGTACAAAGAGCAGAACAAGCAGGATTGACGGCAATTATGGATAGGTGTCCTGCGATTGAATACGGCAAGCGCTAACTAAAAACCTGTTTTCTGGTTTTGTCGATTTTGTAAAGAAGCACCTTTTTCTTTAGCAACTTCATTGAGTGCCTTAAGTTCAGCAGCCACTTTCTGCGAGATTGCATCACTGCTAATTCCTAAAATTCTTGCTGCCAGTAGTGCCGCATTGCCTGCATGATCAATCGCCACTGTTGCCACAGGGATACCGAAAGGCATTTGTACAATCGATAGAAGTGAATCCATTCCATCTAAATTTTTAAGCGATACAGGAACACCAATGACCGGAAGCGTTGTGAGAGAGGCAACCATTCCCGGTAAATGTGCAGCACCACCTGCGCCTGCAATTATCACTTTATATCCAGCAGATTGCGCCTTCTTTGCAAACTCGACCATTTCCTCTGGCATGCGGTGTGCAGAAAGAACACCGACCGAATAGCTAATCGAGAATTTAGCTAAGATTTTTGCAGCCTCTTCCATGATCGGCCAATCAGAGTCTGAGCCCATGATGATTGCAACATCACTCATCAATTTCTCCACTCATATAGTCGATTGCATGTTCTATTTCTGTTCGCAATTCTACGAGGTCTTTGCCAATAACGTTAATGTGTCCAATTTTGCGCCCCGGGCGGACTTCTTTTCCGTACATATGAAACTTAAGAGAAGGATTTCTCGCCATTAAGTGCAGGTACGGGCGATACATATCGGTTTTGCCTTTTCCTAAAATATTTCCCATCACAGCGAAATCATCTGTCATGGATGGATCGCCAAGTGGAAGATCAAGAATTGCACGTAAGTGTTGTTCAAATTGACTCGTTAGGGAGCCCTCAATTGTCCAATGTCCAGAATTGTGTGGACGCAATGCAAGTTCGTTAATAAATATGTCTTCACCTTTGACAAACATTTCAACCGCCATCACGCCAATGAGTTTTATCTCTGCAGCGATATCAAGGGCTATTTTCTGAGCTTTCTCACTCATCTGCGCATTCATTACCGGTGCAGGAGAAATTGTCATTGTGCAGATTCCATCACTTTGAATTGTTTGTGTTGGAACCCAAGAAGTTGCTTGAGAATGTGGTGAGCGAGCAACCATAACTGCGATCTCATAATCAAATTCTATTAATTCTTCAATCAAAAGCTTGGGTGAATTTTTCAACAAGTCAGATAATTCCTGGGAAGAATTTACTGTCCATACTCCGCGTCCGTCATATCCTCCAGAAATGGATTTCGCAATTACGGGGTATGTTTCAACTTCACTGCTTGAAGTAACAACCATACTCTTTGGCCCGTTGAAATGTGAAAGTTTTTTTCGCATTGCTTGCTTGTCTTGTGAGAATTCAAAAGATTCAGAACTTGGGCGAACTGTGACTCCAGCAACTTCGAGAGCCTTAATGATGCTCAATGGCATTAGCTCGTGTTCAAAAGTCACAACATCGCACAATTCTGCAAATTTTTTGACTGCTTCGATATCGGTGTAATCACCGATTACGCAATGCGTAATTTGAGCTGCACTCTCGGTTGCACTTGATGCAAATGGAATCAACTTAACTCCAAGTGCAGTGGCTGGAGCAAGCATCATGCGTGCTAGTTGGCCAGCACCAATTACGCCGACGACTGGGAATTTTGATTTCACAGCAGTTATCTTAGATGAATTACGTCTGCCGAATTCACAAGGGTTCCAACGTCAAGTTTTAACTCACCTAGTGAAGTAACTCCAATAGCAATCGCATCCATAGGTGCATGGTTAGGCAGAACTATCTGTATTTGCCGGTGAAGTGAAGAACACGCCCTCTCATAAGCGTGGATAAATGGTGCGCTGCCTTGAAGATTCCAAAGTGAGAATTTCTCTTCAAAATTTTGTAGAATTTTTTTTACAATAGTATTTCGATCTAACTCTGTAAAATTCTCAAGAAATAAGGATGTCGCTGTTTCTACCGGAAGCTCATCGGAACGCATCGAAATATTGATGCCAATTCCAATTATTACTCCATATTCGGTTGCTTGGCATAAAAGTCCAGCAAACTTTCTCTCTTTAATCAAAAGATCATTGGGCCATTTAACGGTGATGTCTGCAGAGCTATCTAAAGACTGCAGAGCTTCTTTTACACCGAGTGCTGCCAGTAATGCGAGAAAGTTCCATTCTTCACGTGGTCGAGAAATTTTTTTATAGAGAGAAAATAAAAGAGCTGAAGATGGTGCGGCAATAAATTCTCGATCAAGTCTTCCTTTACCTGCACTTTGATAATTAGCGATTAAGACATCACCATCGATTGCAGTGCGTGCACGAATTCTCTCTGCCAAATCAATTTGAGTAGATCCAGTGACATCAACCACGCTTACTCGCCAGTAAGGTAAAAGTTCTGCGTGCAGTTCTGATTCACGTAGCGCCGCACGATGCAATTTATTGCCCACGACTAGTACCGTAGGGGTATGGACCGTGATCTGCATACAACTGCTGGAAAAATTCAGGATCTTCGCCACCGTTTGGATGAAGCTGTTCATGCTGGGTCGGCACGCGCAATTGAAAAACAGCACGCTAAGGGAAAGATGACGGCGCGTGAGCGCATTGAAAAGCTCGTGGATCCAGATTCATTTACCGAGTTAGATGAGTTTGCCCGCCACCGCTCCACTAACTTTGGAATGCAAGAAAATCGTCCCTACGGTGATGGCGTAGTAATCGGTTTTGCAACAGTTGATGGACGTTCTATCGCTCTCTTTTCCCAAGACTTCACGGTTATGGGTGGAAGTCTTGGCGAAGTCTTTGCAGAAAAAATGGTCAAGATTGCAGAGTTTGCTTTAAAAAATGGCATTCCACTAATTGGAATTAGCGATTCAGGTGGTGCGCGCATTCAAGAAGGCGTTGCCTCATTAAGCGGCTACGGGCGCATATTCAGATTAAACACTCGTTCTTCTGGAGTCATCCCACAGATTTCGCTCATTCTTGGACCTTGCGCTGGCGGTGCTGCTTATTCTCCGGCTCTTACAGATTTCACTGTAATGGTAAATGAAACATCTCATATGTTTATTACTGGTCCAGAAGTTATTAAGACTGTAACTGGCGAAGATGTTGGAATGGAAGAACTTGGTGGCGCTCACACGCACAACACTCGAAGTGGAAACGCGCATTACCTTGCACAAAACGAAGATGATGCGATCGATTATGTGAAAGCACTTCTGTCATATTTGCCGAGCAACAATATGGATGGCGCCCCGCATTTACCTCCAACAGAAACTCTTGAGAAGAAATCCTCTGACTTGGCTCTAGATGCGCTGATTCCCGATAGCCCCAATCAGCCGTATGACATGAAAAATTTGATTACTGCAATTTTGGATGAAGCAGAATTCCTTGAAGTACATGCTCTCTTTGCACCAAATATTGTTGTGGGTTTTGGTCGAATCGAAGGTGAGTCTGTTGGAATTATTGCAAACCAACCGAATCAACTAGCAGGCACTTTAGATATCGATTCAAGTGAGAAAGCTGCTCGTTTTGTTCGTTTCTGTGATGCTTTCAATATACCAATCCTGACTCTTGTGGATGTTCCTGGATTCTTGCCAGGCACAGAACAAGAGTGGAACGGAATTATTCGCCGCGGAGCAAAACTTCTCTATGCATATGCAGAAGCATCAGTTCCGATGGTCACACTAATTACGCGCAAGGCTTATGGCGGCGCTTACATTGTCATGGGCTCTAAATACATTGGAGCAGATATCAATTTGGCGTGGCCAACAGCTGAAATTGCTGTCATGGGAGCACAAGGCGCCGTAAATATCTTGTACCGAAAAGAAATTGGTGATGCCAAGGATCCCGAAAAAGCGCGTGCTGAGTTAATTTCTGAATACAACGAAACTTTAGCGAATCCTTATTTAGCTGCCGAGCGTGGATTCATTGATGCAGTGATTGAACCAAATCAAAGCCGTGAATACATTACGAAAGCTCTTCGTACTCTCAAAACAAAGCGGGATGTATTGCCTCCACGTAAACACGGAAATATTCCATTATGACAATGAATAAAGTTAAGTACGACATCGTGCTTGGTAATCCAACACCTGAAGATGTTGCTGCCATTGAATTTGCCATGTCTCATCACAAGCATGAAGATCTGAAGCCAGTTGTAAAGCGCAGCGTATGGGCGCGTCCTGTCTTACGTTCTGCGCTGCCTCAGCACATTAAGTTTGGTTCAGGGCGAAATAACTAAATGCCAAGAATTGTTCTTGCTTCTCAATCAGCATCCAGACGTCGACTTCTGGAGTCCGCTGGGCTTTCGCCAACGATTATGGTTAGTAATGTTGATGAAGAAACTGAATTCTTTAATTCAATGTCACCCGAAGATATGGTGATTGCATTAGCAATTACAAAGGCTCACACAATTCTTGAACAAATAGATTTTCCAGCAATCATCATCGGTTGTGACTCTACCTTTGAGTTCGAGGGCGAATCACTGGGTAAGCCAGGACTAGCTCATGTTGCCAAGGAAAGAGCTCAAAGAGTTCGTGGTAAATCTGGCTTCTTGCACACGGGTCACTGCGTTATAGACACGAGTCAAGGACGAGAAATCAGTGATCGCATAAGAACAAAAGTTACATTTGCAGATATGTCAGATGCGGAAATTGATGACTACATAAACTCTGGCGAACCTCTTCACGTTGCCGGCGGCTTTACACTCGATGGATTTAGCTCCCCCTTCATTCCTTCTATCGAAGGTGATTACACAAACGTTGTTGGCATCTCAATGCCTTTTCTTCGTAGCGCTATGAATCAACTTGGATACAGCTGGCCGGAAGTAAAGTTGATGAAATGAAACGTGTACTAATTGCCAACCGAGGCGAAATCGCTGTTCGTGTAATCAGGGCGTGTCAGGATCACGGTTTAGAAAGCGTCTCGATTTATTCTGATGAAGATCGGAATTCATTGCACGCCCAAATGGCAACATATTCTTATGCACTCGGCGCAACCGCACCTGTATCTACATATTTAAATATTCCTAGAATCATTGAGGTAGCTAAACAATCTGGCGCAGATGCCGTGCATCCTGGATACGGATTTCTATCTGAAAATGCAATCTTTGCTCAGAGTGTCATCGATGCTGGATTAATTTGGATTGGACCACCACCATCAGCAATTAAGGCACTTGGAGATAAGGTTTCTGCTCGCAAAATCGCAGCAAAAGCTGGAGCGCCTCTTGTAGCAGGAACAGCAGATCCAGTTGATAACGCCGAAGAAATTATTGCTTTTGCAAAAGAACATGGTTTGCCTGTTGCAATTAAAGCTGCGCATGGTGGCGGTGGGCGCGGATTAAAAATCGCACACACCTTTGAAGAAATACCTGAAGCTTTTGCATCCGCTGTCCGTGAAGCAATCGCAGGATTTGGTCGTGGTGAATGTTTCGTGGAACGATACTTGGAAAAACCACGTCACGTTGAAACACAACTATTAGTTGATAAGAGTGGACATGCTGTAGTTGTCAGCACCCGAGATTGCTCACTTCAACGTCGCCACCAGAAACTAGTTGAAGAGGCTCCCGCCCCATTCTTAACCGAAGGACAGATAGAAGAGTTGTACCGATCCAGTAAGGCCATCATGAAAGAAGTTGGCTACGTTGGTGCAGGTACGTGCGAATTCCTCATTGGTGCTGACGGCACCATTTCATTCCTTGAAGTAAACACTCGTCTTCAAGTTGAACACACTGTGAGTGAAGAAGTAACGGGCATCGACTTAGTTCGCCAGCAATTTAGGATTGCAATGGGCGAAGAACTTGGATTTGATGATCCAGAAATCCGTGCACACTCATTTGAATTTAGAATTAATGGCGAAGATCCTGGCAGATCATTCTTGCCAGCCCCTGGTCGAATAACGCAGTGGCAGATTCCAACTGGCCCCGGAGTTCGAGTGGATGCTGGATTTAAAAATGGTGACACTATCGGTGGAAACTTTGATTCACTCTTAGCAAAGTTAATTGTTACTGGCGCAACTCGCGAAGAAGCGGTTCAACGTTCTCGTCGAGCACTCTCAGAATTCAAAGTTGGTGGACTAGCAACTGCGCTTCCTTTTCATCGGGCCATTATGGAAGATCCTGCATTCACCGAGAATTTCACGATTCACACGAGTTATATCGAAAACGAATTCACAAACGAAATACCGCCATTTGCACAATCAGCATTGGAATCACAAACACATGCTGCCTCCGAACATCTTGTCACTGAGATAAATGGCAAACGCTTTGAAATTTTTGTTCACGCTCCTGAGCCAGTACATAAGCGTCATCGAGCCAAGCAAGGCGCAAGTGGCACCTCAACGGGAACTGCTCTAACAAGCCCCATGCAAGGCACTGTCGTAAAAATTGCGGTCGAGGAAGGTCAAATAGTTGAAGCAGGTGAATTGATAATTGTTCTAGAGGCCATGAAAATGGAGCAGCCACTAATTGCGCATCGTTCAGGTGTGATTTCAAATCTCAGTGCGGTTATTGGCGAAACTCTTTCAAGCGGCAGCACACTTTGTGACATTATTGACGCATGACAAGTGATCAACTGCTTTATAGCGATCCATTAAAGGCTGCCGAGCAAGCTGCGGCAGATATTGCAAAACGTACTGGCGTGATTTCTCATGACATCGCTTTAGTCATGGGTTCAGGTTGGGTTGATGCGGTTTCAGCTCTTGGCCAGCCAGATTATGAATGTAATGCTGATGAAATTACGGGCTTTTTACCCCCTGCAGTTGAAGGTCACTCTGGAAAGATTCGTTCTTACTCCATAAAGAGTGGAGACAAAGTTTTACGTGCACTTGTTTTTCTAGGACGAACACATTTATATGAAGGCAAAGGAATCGAACCGGTTGTTCACGGTGTTCGAACTGCCGTTAAATCTGGATGCAAGGTTGTGATCCTTACGAATGCTTGCGGCGGTATCAATAAGGATTATTCAGTTGGTCAACCAGTTTTGATTCGCGACCATATTTCACTCACCGCAACATCTCCACTCATTGGAGCACACTTTGTTGATCTCACAGATTTATATAGCAAGCGCATCAGATCTATTGTTAAGAGCGCGGATTCATCATTAGCAGAAGGCGTGTATGTCCATTGGCGCGGGCCAACCTATGAAACCCCAGCTGAAATTCTCATGATGAGAACAATGGGAGCAGATTTAGTTGGAATGTCCACAGTTCCAGAAGCAATTGCAGCGCACGCACTTGGTGCAGAAGTACTTGGAATTTCCTTGGTAACAAATGCTGCTGCAGGTGTGACTGGAGAAAAACTCAATCACGAGGAAGTTATTGCCGCAGGAAAAGCTGCAGCAACTCGCATGGGAACACTTCTCAAGGAAGTAATTCCGAAGTTACTCTAGGTTTATGGATTCAAATCTTCTCGCCGAAGTTCGTGCATGGATTGAAGATGATCCAGATCCAAAAACCGCTGCGCAATTAAGTGCTCTGCTTGAAGCAGATGATGAATTAACACTGCGTAAATATTTTGCAGGATTTCTAGAGTTCGGCACTGCAGGTTTGCGTGGTCCACTTGGGCCGGGACCTTCCTGCATGAATCAAGCGGTAGTCGGGCGCACCGCTGCTGGGCTTGTTAAATTCATGCAAGAACGTTCGCTGACATCGGTCGTTATTGGACGAGATGCGCGCCATGGTTCGGAGATCTTTGAAGCAATTAGTGCTGAAATTTTCAGTGGTGCTGGATTTAAAGTTTCAGTATTACCGCGCCCGCTACCGACACCCGTACTGGCCTTTGCTGTTAATGAATTGGGTGCTGATGTTGGGGTGATGGTCACCGCTAGCCATAATCCTGGAAGTGATAACGGATACAAGGTTTATCTAGGTGGCGTTATCGATGGTGTTACGTATCGTGGTTCACAAATTATTTCACCTGCAGATAAACAAATTTCTACTCACATTAAGAGTATTGAATCTCTCAAATTAGTAAAACGAGACACTAACTGGCACATCCTTGATGAGGATATTGTTGAAAAATACGTGGAACGAACAAAAGTTTTAGCTCCACGACCAGGTGATCTCAAGATTGTGTACACGGCAATGCATGGAGTTGGAACAAAAACATTACAGCGAGTATTTCACCGTGCAGGTTTTCCTTCACTCATACTTGTTGCGTCTCAGGCACAACCAGATCCAGATTTTCCAACTCTGCCATTTCCTAATCCCGAAGAGTTAGGTGCTTTGGACCTTGCACTAGATACAGCAAAGACTTTCGATGCAGATTTGGTGATTGCAAATGATCCTGATGCTGATCGTTGTTCGGTTGCAATCAAAGGACGTGACAATACATGGAGAGCGTTACGCGGCGATGAAATTGGCGCCATACTCGGTGAAGTGATGGCTAAGAGTGCTCAATCAGGAACTCTTGCGAACTCAATAGTTTCTTCCTCCATCCTGTCTAAAATTGCAGCACACCATAATTTGAATTTTGAAGAAACACTTACTGGTTTTAAATACATTTCCAAGATTCCTCACCTAGTTTTTGGATATGAAGAAGCCATTGGATTTTGTGTTGATTCTCTAACAGTCAATGATAAAGACGGGATATCTGCAGCTTTACTGATGGCACAAATTGCAACTGACCTAAAGAATGATGGAAAAACTCTCGAAGATCTGTTGGATGGAATCTGGAAAACTTATGGCTTTCATGCGACTGAACAGATCTCTATCCGCGTAAATGATCTTGCACTTATTTCAACACTTATGACTAAATTGCGGAGCAATTCAGCGTCAGAAATTGCTGGATTTAAAGTATTGGCGATGGAAGACCTATCAAAACCTAAAAACTCTTTACCCCCAACTGATGGGCTTCGATTCACGCTAGAACAGAACATTCGAATTATCATTCGCCCAAGCGGTACGGAGCCAAAGATCAAGTGCTACATAGAAATTGTTAATCCTGAAAAAACTATTGCGCTCTCCCTACTTGAACAATTGCGCCCTTCACTGAGAGAATTACTCTCATAGTTCATAAGTTTGACTAACAGGGATTGGATGAGGCACATGAAGTATTACGGCCTCGTTGACGGTTCCGATGCTTCACTAAAAAGTTTCCTAAATAAGTTACCTGGCGTGGATGCAGTAGGTGCAGACGCACGTGCAGCGATGTTGGCAACCCGAAGCATTAAAACTACGAGCAAGCGTTGGGCAATTGACACTGCCATCACCATGGTGGACCTAACAACTCTTGAAGGTGCTGACACCGAAGGAAAAGTTCAAGCCTTATGTGCCAAGGCTGTCCGTCCAGATCCAACAGATCTCTCTGTCCCGAGCGTTGGCGCCGTCTGCGTGTACAACGACATGGTTTCAGTTGCGAGAAAACATTTAGATTCCATTGGTGGTGCTCACATACCAGTTGCAGCTGTTTCAACTGCTTTTCCTTCTGGTCGCGCATCTATGAAAGTTAAGATTCAAGACACGCAAGATGCCATTGATGCAGGTGCTGGCGAAATTGACATGGTTATTGACCGCGGAGCTTTCTTATCTGGAAATTACATTGAAGTTTTTAACGAAATAGTTGCTATCAAGGAAATTTGTGGAGACAAAGCTCACCTTAAAGTTATCTTTGAGACAGGTGAATTGGTTACATACGACAATGTTCGCAAAGCTTCCTATTTAGCGATGCTTGCCGGGGCAGATTTCATCAAAACTTCAACGGGAAAAATTGCTCCTGCAGCTACTCCCCCTGTCGTACTTGTCATGCTCGAGGCGGTTCGTGATTTTTATGAAATGGCAGGCGTGCGCATTGGCGTTAAACCTGCGGGCGGAATTCGCAATACTAAGGATGCAATCAAGCAACTAGTTCTAGTTAATGAGACGGCTGGTCCAGAGTGGCTCACGCCATCTCTTTTTAGAATCGGTGCGAGCGCACTTCTCAATGATTTATTGATGCAGCGCATGAAAATGGATGATGGCTACTACGCTAGCCCTCAGTACGTAACGATCGATTAATGGAGAATTTCGCATGACTTTCGAATATGCACCAGCGCCTGAATCTCGCGCGAGTGTCTCCATAAAGCCTAAATACGGTCATTACATCGGTGGAAAATTCGTTGCGGGAGAAAAACATTTTCCAACTATTAATCCAGCCACTGAAGAAGTTTTGAGTTCTATTTCACTCGGTGGTAAAAAAGATGTTGATGCAGCCGTTAAAGCTGCCAAAAAAGCGCTGGATTTACATTGGTCCAAACTTTCGGGACGTGAACGCGGCAAGTACCTATTCCGCATTGCTCGAATTTTGCAAGAACGTGCTCGCGAATTTGCTGTGCTTGAGAGTTTAGATAATGGAAAACCAATCCGAGAATCTCGTGATGTTGATGTACCTCTCGCTGCTGCGCACTTTTTCTATCACGCAGGGTGGGCAGATAAACTCGAATTCGCAGGAGTTGGAACAAAAGCAAAACCACACGGAGTTGTAGGGCAGATCATTCCTTGGAACTTCCCATTGCTTATGCTCGCGTGGAAAGTTGCACCAGCCCTTGCGACCGGAAATACAGTTGTTCTTAAACCGGCTGAAACTACTCCTCTTACAGCACTTCTTTTTGCAGAAGTTTGCGAGCAAGCAGGATTACCCGCTGGAGTTGTAAATATTGTTACCGGAGATGGATCAACCGGTGCTCTTATTGTGAATCATCCTGGCATTAACAAAATTGCATTTACAGGTTCTACTGAAGTTGGAAAGATTATTGCCGAATCAGTAGCAGGAACCTCTAAGAGTGTGACCCTCGAACTCGGTGGCAAAGCTGCCAATGTCGTCTTTGAAGATGCTGCTATCGATGAAAGTGTTGAAGGAATTGTTAATGGAATCTTCTTTAATCAAGGCCACGTGTGCTGCGCTGGATCACGTCTTGTTATTCAAGAGAGTATCTCCGATGAGTTTATTAAGAAATTGCAAAAGCGCATGGAAAAAATCCGTGTGGGCGATCCGCTAGATAAGAACACGGATTTAGGTGCGATCAATTCACGTGCTCAATTAGAGAAAATCAAAGAGTTAGCCCTCGCAGGAGATGCCGAAGGAGCAGAGCGCTGGAGTCCAGAGTGCTCAATGCCAAATAAGGGTTTCTGGTTTGCGCCAACAATATTTACAGGTGTTACTCAATCTCACAGAATTGCACGAGAAGAAATCTTTGGACCAGTTCTTTCGGTTCTAACATTTCGTACTCCTCAAGAGGGAATTGATAAAGCGAACAACACTCCATTTGGACTTTCAGCTGGTATCTGGAGTGAAAAGGGTTCGAAAATTCTCTGGGCATCTCAGAAACTAAAAGCTGGAGTTATTTGGGCAAATACATTTAATAAATTTGATCCAACAAGCCCATTCGGCGGATATAAAGAGTCTGGCTGGGGTCGCGAAGGCGGTCGCCATGGATTAGCTGCGTATCTCAAAGGAGTGACTCATGAGTAAGCGCATTGATGTGAAGAAGACATACAAGTTATTTATTGGCGGAGCTTTTCCACGCACCGAATCTGGCCGTACTTATGAAGTTAAGAATTCGCGTGGAGTATTCATTGCAAATCCATGTTTGGCATCACGCAAAGATCTCAAAGATGCAGTCGTTGCAGCGCGCGCTGCACAATCCGGTTGGGCACATGCAACTGCTTACAACCGTGGGCAAATCCTTTATCGAATTGCTGAAATGCTTGAAGGTCGCCGCGATCAATTCGCTGCAGAAATTTGCGAACTTACTGGAGTTACTCCAAGGAAAGCACAGGAAGAGGTTGAAGCAAGTATTGATTTGCTAGTTTGGTACGCAGGATGGACAGATAAAATCAGCGCACTAGATGGTGCGACTAATCCAGTTGCGGGTCCTTATTACAACTTCACAATTCCAGAAGCTCTCGGTGTAGTGGGCTTTATTGCTCCAAAGAAATCTGCGCTACTTGGATTTGTTGCTGGAATCGCGCCAATTATTGCCAGCGGAAATACTGTTATTGCCTTAGCAAGTGAAAACGCTCCCCTGTCAGCTATGAGTCTTGCTGAAGTTATTGCTACCAGTGATCTACCTGCTGGTGTTGTAAACATCTTAACTGGCAAAAGCTCTGAGTTAGCTCCCTGGTTTGCCTCTCACATGGATATTGATGGTTTAGATATCTCTGGTTTGGACGCAAAACTTGTTACTGAAATTAAAAAGGGCGGCGCACAAAACCTAAAGAGAATTCACTCATTTAAAGAGGTGGCTTCACCAGGGCGAATCTTGGCCTTTATGGAGTCTAAAACTGTCTGGCACCCAATAGGCGTTTAATTAAAATTGTGGATCAATAGTTTTTAGCCACAATTGACGCATACCTTCAACATCTAAATCGAGAGTCACATCTACTTTCGCAGCATTTTCTAATCTAAGTGGCTCTATCTCTAGCTCGAGAGCTGGTCTGCGATCAACAATTGTTTGACCGCGCGCAGGTCCAGCGGAGGTATCAACAATGACATCAAAGCGCTCAGTCGTTACTAATTCTGGCGCAATCACACTTGCAACAGCGCCGTAATCTCCCAATGTAACTGGCGAACCAATTCGCTCGACGAAAGCACCAATTAAGCGACCAGCAAATTGCGCACATGGATCAGATGATTTAGATAACTTCTCTGCTTCTTCAGCGCTTACACAAGGGCGCATGAAAACATCTAAACCGTACATTGTGATTGGAATTCCGCTTTGGAAAACAATCGCTGCCGCTTCAGGGTCGTGCCAGACATTAAATTCAGCAGCCGGTGTTGCATTACCAGCGGAGGCAGAACCGCCCATTAAAACAATTCTCTTTAGCTTCTTTGCACTCTCGGGGAAAGCTCGTAAGAAAAGTGCAATGTTGGTTAGTGGTGCAAGTGGAACTAACGTCACTGGCTCGGGTGACTGATCAACTAAATCACGGAGTAGTTCGATGGCAGATCGTGCATCAACATTTCTGCGAGATGGTGGCAAACCTAAATCGCCCATTCCATCTTCACCATGCACATATTCTGCATATTGTGATTGACCAAGAAGTGGACGAATTGCTCCACGAGCTACCGGAATATCACCTGCACCCGCTGCATCTAGAACCTGAAGTGTGTTTGCGACAACCTGCGCCACATTTGTGTTTCCATCAACACACGTAACTCCCAACAACTTTATTGATGGATGCCGCGCAGCGAACAAAATCGCGAATGCATCATCAATTCCTGTATCTACATCGAGGATTACTGGTGTGGAATTCATGGAGTTAGCCTATTATCTATTTCATGTCTAAAGCACCAGTGATCGCCGTCGTAGGCAGCGCCAGTATGGATCTGACTTGTTATGCAGATGTATTGCCGCAAGCTGGCCAAACTCTCTATGGCAATCTCTTTACTACTGGCTTTGGTGGAAAAGGCGCAAACCAAGCTGTGATGGCAGCCCTAGCTGGCGCCGATGTTTATATGGTGGGAAGTATTGGTAATGATCTATTTGGAAAATCATTACAAGAGAATTTTAGGAATCAAAAGATTAACTCTGAGCATGTAAAAATCTCTGATTTGCCAACTGGAGTTGCTCATATTTGGGTTGACGGCCAAGGACAAAATAGAATTTTAATCGTCCCTGGTGCTAATCATGATTTCGATGCAAACCACGCCGCAGACGCGATTAAATCAATTCCAGGACTTTCAATTGTTATTGGCCAATGTGAAGTTCCGCAATCAGTCACCACTGCCGCATTCACAGTTGCAAAAGAGCGTGGAGCACTCACAATCCTAAATCCGGCGCCTTATGAAGATCTTTCACTTGAGTTATTAGCTGTGACAGATTGGCTAATTCCG
This sequence comes from Actinomycetes bacterium, assembly GCA_014190015.1. Classification (GTDB taxonomy): domain Bacteria; phylum Actinomycetota; class Actinomycetes; order Nanopelagicales; family Nanopelagicaceae; genus Planktophila. The sequence goes on along the minus strand of BJFT01000001.1, from coordinate 36,546 downwards.
AATGAAGTTGAATTCGAAGAATTTATTGGTAAAGCTCCAACCTCAGAAACTCTTGCGCAATTTCGTCCTGGAAAGAATTCGATAGTAACTCTCGGAGATAAAGGTGCTGTTTTAATATCTACAGATGGCTCGCTAACCTCGATTGCAACTACCAAAGTTCAAGCCGTTGATTCAACTGGCGCCGGCGATTGCTTTATCGGATCCTTTTCATTCTCACTTGGTTCAGGTTCTGATGCCCAGAGTGCGGCAGAGTTTGCTTGTCGAATTGCTGCCTTCAGTGTTACTAGAAAAGGTGCGCAATCTTCTTATCCAAGTGCAGCTGAAATATCCACGCTTTCATAACCTCGTAAAACAAAAGTTGGACGTCGCTTTGGAGTGCTCGCTAATTCAATATCGCTAAATCTTTCAAATAGCGCTGGTAGTGATATACCCATTTCTAGTCGAGCAAGTGGTCCACCTAAGCAAAAATGAATACCCGCACCAAAACCAATATGAGGATTTGGATTGCGAAGTAAATTCATCTCATTTGAGTTCGCAAATACACTCTCATCCCGATTAGCAGAACCCAGTAGCGAAGCTATTTTTTGGCCAGTACGTACAGTGACTCCCCCGATTTCGGTATCGGCAGTTGCGGTGCGCTCAAATAAATGCAGAGGGGCATCAAAACGCAAGAATTCTTCTACAGCGGTTTCAGCGATCTCACGCGCTTTAGTACGCAAAAGTTCTGCTTGATCTGGGCGCGAAAGTGCAGCAACCATTCCGTTTCCAAAGGCGTTCACACTTGCTTCATGGCCAGCGTTTAGTAAGAGAATGCATGTTGCCACCAATTCATGGGCGCTTAACTTTTCGCCGCTCTCTTCAACGGCTGCGAGATCACTAATGAGATCTGTACCTGGGTTTTTCTTTCTCTCCAGCATTAACCCATGCACGTAATCTGCAAAGCCTTTTGCGGCAGCTTTAGCCTCATTTTGATCTTCTAGTGATGGATTAACTTCATACATCTTTACAATCGATTGCGACCAAGGCCGTAACAAATGCTCATCTTCGCGTGGAAAACCTAAGAGGGCTGCAATTACTCTTACAGGAAGAGGTTCAGCGTAATCCGCAATTACATCAAATGTTTGTCCTGCACGCACTTTAACTTCTATAGCATCTAATAATTCGTTAGTTATTCTTTCAATCGCAGGTCTCTGGCTTTCAATCTTATTTCGGTTAAATGCTTTAGCAACTAGTGAACGTAGTCGAGTGTGCTTGGGTGGTTCGCTATCTAAAATAGAATCTGCATGAAGCCAGTTAAACACATCCCATTCAAACTCTGGTTCTTTGGCTTTAAAAATTCTTCCTAGAGATTTTGTTCGCAGAACATTATTGGCATCGTCATATCGAGCGGCAAGATACATTTGAACACCTTCGTGCCAAACAGGCTTGCCCTCTGCTCTGAGCTTTTCTAGCGCTGGATATGGATTTTCTATGAAGTTCTTATCTAGAAAATCAATCATTTATTCAGACGCAATCGCTGCATATCCTGGCTTAATAATCTTTTCAATTATTTCAAGCCGCTCCGGGTAAGGAATAAACGCGCTCTTCATTCCATTAATTGTGACTCTCTGCAAATCAGCAAAATCCCATTTAAAGGCGCCCACAACTTCTGTCATTTCGTGTGACATAGATGTTTGGCTCATAAGGCGATTATCGGTATTAAGTGTCACGCGAAAACGTAATTTAGCCAACACGCCAATTGGATGCTGCGCAATGTTTTTTGCAGCACCTGTTTGCAAATTAGATGTTGGACAGAGTTCTAAAGGAATTCTTCGATCACGAATATATGATGCAAGCTGACCTAGCTTTGGTTCAGGACCAGAAACGTCAATATCATCAATAATTCTTACACCGTGGCCTAAACGTTCCGCACCACATAATTGAATTGCTTCCCAGATCGAAGGAAGTCCGTACGCTTCACCAGCGTGAATTGTGAAATGTGCATCTTCGCGACGAAGATACTCAAAAGTTTCCTGTTGGTTTGAAGGTGGAAATCCATCTTCTGGTCCAGCGATATCAAATCCAACAACACCTTTATCTCGATACTTAACTGCAAGTTCGGCAACTTCTTGTGAGCGATTATTCTGTCGCATACCGCACAAGAGCGAACGAACTTGAATATTTAATCCTTCTTTTTGCGCTAACTCTTCGCCTTCGCGATATCCATCAAGCGTGGCTTGGACAACTTGTTCAAGAGTGAGGCCTTGTTCAGTAAATAACTCTGGCGCTCCGCGAACTTCGGCATAAACAACGCCATCTCTTGCTAAATCAAGTGCGCATTCACGAGCTACTTGAATGATGTTTTCCTTGCTCTGCATCACTGCAATTGTGTGACTAAAAGTTTCTAGATATCTAACGAGAGAGCCGGAGTCGCAAGATTCACGAAACCAGGTTGCTAATTCTTCTGCATTCATTGTTGGTAGAGCTGTGTAACCAATTTTTTTTGCTATATCAATAATTGTTTGTGGGCGAAGTCCGCCATCTAAGTGATCATGCAAGAGAACTTTTGGCACTCGTTTGATTTGTTCTGCAGTCGGAATACTTTGCATGCTCACTTTTTCACCAATTTCAACTAATTCGTTCCACAATAAGTGGGAGTCGCTTCACTTCTCCACTACCGATTGCAACACTACCTTCTAACACTTCTTGCGCCCGTGCAAATCGTTCAGGAGTATCCGTATGAAGGGTATAAAGCGCTTCGCCTGCAGCGATTTTTTCACCCGGTTTTTTGTGAATTTCAATACCGGCGCCTGATTGAACACTTTCTCCCTGACGTGATCGCCCAGCCCCTAATCTCCAAGCAGCAACTCCGACAGACATTGCATCCATAGAAAGAATTGTTCCGCTGGACTCCGCGGTGATTGTTAAGTTTTCTTTTGCAACAGGCAATGGTGCATCCGGATTTCCACCTTGTGCGCTAATCATTTTTCGCCATACATCCATTGCTGATCCATCTTTAAGTGCGTTGGCTGGATCTTTACCTTTGATACCAACAAGTTCTAGCATCTCTCTCGCAAAAATTACAGTGAGTTCAACAACATCTGCCGGGCCTCCACCAGATAGAACTTCTAGTGATTCACGAACTTCTAGTGCGTTACCTGCGGTTAGGCCCAGTGGAATATCCATTGCCGTGACCAGTGCCAGCGTTTTAACTCCAGCATCTTTTCCAAGACCAACCATTGTCTGCGCCAGTTCACGAGCTTTGAGTGGATCACTCATAAATGCTCCACCACCAGTTTTTACATCTAACACCAATGCGCTGGTTCCTTCTGCAATTTTTTTACTCATAATCGATGAAGCGATGAGTGGAATAGCTTCGACCGTAGCGGTGACATCTCGTAGGGCATAAAGTTTTTTATCGGCGGGCGCTAGACCCGCACCGGCTGCACAAATAACTGCTCCGCACTCTTGCAAAACTTGCAACATTTTTTCATTACTTAAGGATGCTTGCCAGCCAGAGATTGCCTCTAATTTATCGAGCGTTCCACCTGTATGACCTAATCCGCGTCCAGATAATTGTGGGACTGCTGCGCCACACGCAGCAACAAGTGGAGCAAGTGGCAGAGTGATTTTATCTCCAACGCCACCTGTTGAATGTTTGTCTACAGTTGGGCGATCAAGTGCTGACCAATTCATTTTCTCGCCACTGTTAATCATTGCATTAGTCCAACGAGAAATTTCCTGTGAATTCATGCCATTGAGCAAAATTGCCATAAGTAGCGCTGACATCTGTTCATCAGCAACAACACCGCGTGTATACGCGTCAACTACCCAATCGATTTGTGGATTTGAAAGAGTGAATTTGTCCCGCTTTGCCGCAATTATCTCTACAGCCGAAAAAGGTTCTACCGCACTCATCTAAATTTAATTGCGATCTAAATCATCTGGACCGAATGCCCATGGCAAAATAACTGACATTTTCATCGGTCCATCGGGAGTCATTAGCAACAACTCGTTGCCACCATGTTCAAAGAGAAGCTGTCTGCACCGACCACACGGCGCCAAGTAATCGCCGTGTGCATCAACACAAAGGACAGCAACCAAGCGTCCGCCGCCAGTCATTGCTAATTCTGATGTCATGCTGCATTCAGCGCATAACCCAAGTCCATAGCTAGCATTCTCGACGTTACAGCCACTAACAATTCGTCCGTCATTGACCAAGCCTGCAACGCCAACTGGAAAATTTGAATATGGGGCATACGCTTTTTTGCTCGCAGCAATTGCTGTTGCGTGCAATAACTGCCAATCAGGTGTGAGCGACATTTACTTCAATCCACCACGTCTGTACGGCAAACCTGCAGCAGCAGGGCCACGTAATCGTTGCGATGCAAGGGATAGAACTATCAATGTTGCGAGGTAAGGAGTCATTGTGACGAGTTGGCCTGGAAGTTCTTCGAAGGCAACAAAGAACCAAGCAAAGAATCCAGCCAAAGCTAAAGCAACGATGGTTGCAATGCGTTGACCCTTCTTAAATGATCGCCATGCTGCGAACAATAAGAATGCAACAATTAACAATAAGAGCGCATGGATTGCTGCTGAGTCTCTGAGTTGCAGGGCATCAGCAAATCCGAATAACGCAGAACCAGCTAACAATCCTCCCGGACGCCAATTACCAAAGAGCATCGCTGCTAACCCGATGTATCCACGGCCTCCAATTTGATTCTCTTGATAGTGATTTGCCGCAACGATGGCTAGGAATCCACCACCCAAACCTGCAAAACCACCAGAGAGCAAGACACCCCAATACTTCATTGCATACACATTTACGCCGAGTGATTCAGCCGCGATAGGAGATTCTCCCGTGCTTCGTAAACGTAATCCAAATGATGTCTTCCAAAGGATGTAATAACTTATTGGAACTAACGCAACTGCGATCATCGTTACGTACGAAAGTTCTCCCGTTAAACCACGTAGCACGCGGGATATGTCAGAAATTAAGAACCAGTTTTTCTCACCAATTGAGTTCAGAATATCGGGACTCTGCCAACCAAAGTATTTTCCGCCCGAAAGTATTGGTAAACCATTTTGACCAATCGGTTCAACATCTGGTGATTGTGAAGGCCCGGGCCATGATCCACCTTGAGCCAGAATTGTTGAGATGTAGCGAACTAAACCTGCTGCAATGATGTTGATTGCAACGCCAGATACAACGTGGTCAACACCAAATGTAATTGTGGCAATTGCATGAACTAGAGCACCAACTGCGCCAAAGAAAATAGCTGCTAATAAACCAACCCACGGTCCATGTTTGCTTCCCATGAATCCACCAGCCCAGGCACCCATGATCATCATGCCTTCAAGACCAATGTTCACAACACCTGCTCGTTCGGCAAATAAGCCGCCGAGTGCTGCTAAAACAATAGGAACAGAGAGCAACAGAGCCGCCTGAGCAGTTCCAACACTCGTTAGATCAGATGCACCAGTTGCTACCCGAATAATCGAAAGAATTGCAATAATTCCAAAGAAAATAATTATCGTACGGCGCATTCCTGAGAGCTTGCCTTTTTCTAACATTATTTGTCACCAGCCTTAGCAAGTGCGTGACTTTGCAGAGTCAGTTGGTATCTACGAACTACTTCATAGGCAATAACCGCACTGAGCAGAATTGAACCTTGCATGATTACATAAGTTTCTGGGGCAATATCAATGAGTTCCAGTGTTCGTGATGCAACTTCAAGGAAACCAAATAGCAGTGCGCTAATTGCCATACCGACAGCTGAATTTCGACCAAGGAGTGCGATAGCAATGGCCGTGAAGCCAACACCTCCACGGAAACCAAGGGTGTAGCTATGAGTATCACCTAAGAGCGTTGGCAAGCCAGCAAGTCCAGCAATTGCACCACTTGCAACGAGAGCTATAAAAGTCATTTTCTTAGAGTTAACACCGCTCACTCGTGCGGCAATTGGATTCATTCCGCTAGATCGCAATTCAAAACCAAAGCGGGTGCGATTTACTACAAACCAAAATGCAATGCCCAGAACAATTGCGACTAATAACATTCCATAAACGCCGCCACCAGGTTGTTCTTCAACACCAAGTTTTTTCAAGACCGGCATTAAATCCGGGAATTGACCACTGGCTGGCAGCGGCTTGGTAGCTAAGTCATTACTTCCTTCAACTTTGACCATGAAATGTTTAGATAATAAATATGCAGAAACTCCGCCGGCAACGCTGTTGAGCATAATCGTTGAGATAACTTCGCTGACTCCTCGCTTTACTTTCATGTACGCAGCGATCGAAGCCCACAAACCGCCAACAAACATGGCAATCAAAAATATCGCAAGAATATGTAAGACCGGAGGAAGAACAATCATGGCTCCGAAGTACGCCGCAAAAAGTGAACCTAAGCGAAGCTGACCTTCAACTCCGATATTAAATAGACCAGCTCGAAACGTCAGAGCAATTGCAATCGCTGCGATGTAATAAGAAGTCGCAAGATTTACAGCTTCCATTAATGAACCTGCACCTGAACCAAATTCCCACATGAGAGAAAATGCTTCACGAGGTGATTTATTCGTTGCAAGTAAAGAGGCACTCGATACTGCCAAACTAAATACCGCCGCAAAAACTGGTGCAGCAATAGAAAGCGCAATCTTTCCTGGTTTAAATCTCATTACGCGGCTCCAGTCATTGCAGAGCCAAGTGATTCTGGTGTTGTCTTTGTTGGATCGAGTTCTGCTGTTACAGATCCACGCAGCATTACTATCAATCGATCAGATAAACCAATGAGTTCTTCAAGATCAGCGCTGATAAGAACAATTGCCATTCCTTTTTCGCGAGCAGCGCGCAATTCATTCCAAATAGCAGCTTGCGCACCAACATCTACTCCACGTGTTGGGTGTGATGCCAATAGTAAAGATGGAGCACCGCTCATTTCACGACCAACAATAAATTTTTGTTGATTACCGCCAGATAAAGCAAGTGCCAAAGTATCAGGACCTGGAGCACGTACATCAAACTCTTGCATGATTCGAACAGTGTCCTTCATCGTCGCTTTGCGATCAATTAGTACACCATTCATTACGGGTTTTCCACGTTGATGTCCCAAAATTCTGTTTTCCCATAGCGGTGATGACATCAATAAAGCTTGGCGTTGGCGATCTTCTGGAATAAAACCAATTCCCATATCTCGTCGTTCAGAGACGGATTCATCATCGAGAGGTTCGCCTTTAAAAACAACTGTTCCGGTGTAATTACGTAACCCGAGAATTGCTTCGATTAATTCACTCTGGCCATTGCCTTCTACGCCTGCAATTCCGAGGACTTCACCCGCGTGCAATGTGAAGCTAACGTCGCTAACAAGATTGCGTGCTCCCGATTCAGCTAGAACAGTCAGCTTTGAAAGTGAGAGAGTCACTTCATTGCGCTTTGCGCTTCCGTGAATTTCTGGGGATGGCAACTCGCTACCAACCATTAGTTCGGCTAATTTCTTTGCGCTTACATCACTCGCTTTTACTTCAGCAACTGTGGATCCTGCCCGAATGACCGTGACGTCATCAGCTACTCGCAAAACTTCATCAAGTTTGTGAGTAATAAAGATGACCGTCAATCCATCTTTACGTAAGCCCTGCAAAGCTTCAAAGAGTTCATCGACTTCCTGGGGCACAAGAACGGCTGTTGGTTCGTCAAAAATTAGAATTTTTGCACCACGGTATAAAACCTTAAGGATCTCTACTCTTTGACGCTGACCTACTCCTAAATCTTCAACTAAAGCATCAGGGTCGACTGTTAAGCCATACGCTGCGGCCATTTCATTAATTTTTGCACGTGCTGCATTGAAATCAATAACTCCACCGTGTGATGGTTCGTATCCGAGAACAATATTTTCAAGAACTGTGAAGTTATCAGCCAACATAAAGTGCTGATGAACCATTCCAATTCCAGCTTCAATCGAATCCGCTGGTTTTTTAAATTGAACACTCTGGCCATTGACCAAAATCTCGCCACTATCTGGGCGTTGCATTCCGTACAAAATCTTCATAACAGTAGATTTTCCGGCGCCGTTTTCACCGATTAATGCGTGAACCGAGCCAGACTCCACTTTGATGGAGACATCTTTATTGGCAATGACTCCAGGAAATCTCTTGCTTATATGCCGAAGCTCAACTGCTATCGCCACAACAACAGACTCCTTTACTTTTTATTTTATCTGACGTTAAAGAGAAGCGCCCGGTCCAATAAGTGAATCTAACTCCACTTTTGGACCGAGCGCTACTGCTTTTGTTAACTTTTACTTAACTACTTTGAATTACTTTGCTGGAGTTGTTGGAACTTTGATTTTTCCAGCAGTAATTGCCTTAGCAGCTGCATCGATCTTTGCCTTGTACTTGTTGATGTATCCGCCAGAGTATGAAACTCCAACTCCACCAAGCTTCAAGCCATAGGTGCGGCCGAATGCTCCACCACCTAGTGAATCGTTAACCTTCTTGCCAGAATTTGCCGCAGAAATTACGTCAAAGACTGCATTATCAACGCGCTTAAGCATTGATGTAAGCATGTTCTTCTTCTCTGCTGCAGATGCTGTGAGGTACTGATCGGAGTCAACACCGATTGTCCATACCTTGTTACCGTACTTGGCAGCGTCAACTGCAGCTGCGAAGTTACCCGCACCTGAACCGCCTGCTGCTGAGTAAATAACATCGATACCTTTATCGATCATTCCGTTTGCAATAACTTTTGCCTTAGCTGGGTCATTGAATCCACCAAAGTCAGGTGGCTCTGTAACGTACTTAACGTCAACTGTTGCGTTCTTATCTGTTGCCTTCACACCTGCAACGAATCCTGCTTCAAACTTTTGAAGCAATGGAATACGTACGCCACCGATGTATCCGATCTGACCTGTAACTGATGCAAGTGCCGCAGCTACACCAGCAAGGTATGAACCTTGCTCTTCAGCGAAAACAAGTGATGAAACGTTTGGAAGTGCAACTGATGAATCATCAACAATTGCGAATTGTGTCTTTGGAAATTCAGTTGCAACCTTCTTGAGTGGTCCTGCGTAGAGGAATCCAACAGCAACGATTGGGTTGTAACCGGCTTTAGCAAGAAGACGTAGTTTGTCTTCACGCTCTGAATCTGTTCCTTGTGTAACTGTTACTTCTTTAACAGTTGCACCAAATTGCTTCTTTGCTCGATCGAGACCAGCTGCAGCTGAATCATTAAATGACTTGTCGCCACGTCCACCGATGTCGTAGGCAATTGCTGCCTTAACTTTGCTTGCTGCATTTGCTGTTGGAGCAACAAGTACGCCAGCTGCAAGAGTTGCAGCTGCGACGAGAGCCGCAACGCGAATTGACTTCTTCAATTTTCCTCCAAGGAGTCCCAGTTACATGTAAAAAACGTGTAACCAAGGGGGGTTGTCGTTAGTGGTGAGCCTAGTATTTCTGTGGCTAGAAACCCAAAAATTTCTGTGGCGTCGTAGCGGGAAAAGAAAATATCTTTAAAACTCTCAACCTTACGTTGAAACTCCAGAAGTGCTTAGCGCACCAATCCCAACTTTGAATACGTCTTGCCAAGGGTTGTGGAAGCCACTTCTTGGGCCTTTGCTGCGCCCTTAGAGAGCATCGCCAGCAGGTGTGATTCATCTGCGAGTAGTTCTAAAGTTTTTTCACGAATTGGCTTGAGGTACTCAACAACCACATCAGCAACTTCGCTTTTGAGATCGCCATAGCCTTTACCTGCAAAGTGGTTTTCAAGTTCGGAAATACTCTGTCCGGAGAGTGCGCTGTGAATTGTTAACAGATTACTAACACCTGGTTTTTCTTTCTCATCAAACTTAATTTCACGTCCTGCATCAGTCACCGCTGATTTAATCTTCTTAGCATTAACTTCTGGAGTATCAAGAATCTCAATGAGTCCTGCAACTGAATCCGCTGATTTACTCATCTTTGCAGTTGGATTTTGTAAATCATAAATCTTGGCACCTTGTTTTAGAATGAATCCAGAAGGAACGTTAAAGGTTGTTCCATAGCGAGAGTTAAATCGTTCCGCTAAATCTCTGGTGAGCTCGATATGTTGGCGTTGATCTTCGCCTACCGGAACTAAATCTGCTTGGTATAACAAAATATCTGCTGCCATCAACATTGGATAAGTAAATACCCCAACCTTGGTCGAATCAGATCCGCCCTTTGCAGCTCTATCTTTGAATTGAGTCATTCGACTTGCTTCGCCAAAACCTGTAATGCACTCCATGATCCATGCCAACTGATTATGTTCTGGAACTTGTGATTGCACGAATAGCGTGGATTTTTCTGGAGAGATTCCCAAAGCCAATAATTGTGCAGCTGATACCAGTGTTCGCTTGCGCATCAATGCGGGTTCAGTTTCAACTGTCAAAGCGTGCAGGTCAACTATGCAATAAAAAGCATCATGCCCATCTTGCAATTCAACCCATTGCTTAACGGCGCCAAGGTAATTACCCAAATGAAAAGAGTCACTTGTTGGCTGAATGCCGGAAAGAACTCGCTTGGCGCTCATGGTCTTAATTCTCGCACGAACTAGGCGTTTCGAGAGATCAATAACTGACCTGCTCGCTTACCTTCTAGTGTCAAAACAGTAAATCTCAATCCATTGATACTTACAACATCGTTTACTACTGGAATGCGGCCGAGTACATGCATGACAAATCCACTTGCAGTTTCATAGGGACCCTCAGGAATTTCAAGACCAGTCTGCTCGCATAAATCTTCAATCGAAATTAATCCATCAACTTCAAAATCACCAGTGCGAGATTCGATTTGAACTTCCATGTCATCTGAGTCGTACTCGTCTCGGATATCTCCAATGAGGCACTCAACTAAATCCTCTAATGTAATGATTCCGTCAGTCCCACCGTATTCATCCAAAACAATTGCAAGATGTTGTCTCTGATTACGCATTTCAGTTAGTGCAGGCAGAACTCCTTTTGTACCTGGTAAATACATAATGTTTCTGACTAGTTCTTGAACTTTTCCGCCAGTTGAAACTAGAGAAGTATCGAGCAAATCTCGGACGTGGATAAAGCCAATAACTTCATCAGTTGAACCACGAACGACTGGGTAACGCGAATGTGCTTTATCTACTGCGAGCGCTATTGCTTTTGAAACAGTAAGCGAAGCATCCATGAAATCAACTTCAGTGCGCGGAACCATCAACTCATGAATCTGTCGCTCTGAAGCATTGAAAACTTCTTCAACAATGTCGCGCTCTTCATCTGTCAGTGCAGCATGTCCAGCTACTAAGTCAAGTAGTTCTTCTTCTGACATAGCGGTGCGTTGTTCTTTTGGATCAACACCGAAGATTCGAACCACAATGTCGGTTGAGTGAGATAGGAGCCAAATAATTGGGCGAAAGAGTATTGCGACAACATCAATAATTGGAGCTAGCGCAAGAGAAATCTGTTCTGTGCGAAATAGCGCTAAACGCTTTGGAACAAGTTCGCCAAAGACTAGAGAAAAATAAGCGATAACAACTGTTACGCCAATTAGTGATGTAATTGAACTCAATGAATTGCTAAGGCCTAAGCCTTCAAGCCATGGGATTACGTAATCACCGAGTTGTTCTGCGCCCAAAGCAGCGGATAAGAATCCGCACAAAGTGATTCCTACTTGAACAGCAGCTAAGAATCGATTTGGGTTTTCAGAGAGTGCAGCTACACGCTTTCCGCGTTTTCCTTTAGTAGCCATTTGACGTATCTGGCTCTCGCGAAGTGAGATAAGAGCAATTTCAGCGGCAACGAAGAGTGAGCCTAAAAGAATAAGAGCTGTGACAGTTGCTAAAGCCGCGATTAATCCGCTGACCGAGTGGGGCTCCATAAGGATGCTAACTCTACAGGAGTGTCACCCACGCTCACCCGCTAAACTTAGCTTTGCTGAGTCCATCTGGGCTCATCGCCTTCACTTACGGATCGTCAGGCACGTACCTGCCTGGAGAAGGAGAAACTAATGGCTTCAGTTGTATTTGAAAATGCTACTCGCGTATATCCCGGTTCAAGTACGCCGGCAGTAAATAAGTTCAATCTAGAAATTAAAGATGGTGAATTTTTAGTTCTGGTTGGGCCTTCTGGTTGTGGTAAATCAACAATACTTCGAATGCTTGCAGGACTTGAAGAAGTAGATAGTGGACGAATTTTAATTGGCGGTAAAGATGTCACACATGTTGCGCCTAAAGACCGTGACGTGGCAATGGTTTTTCAGTCATATGCGTTATATCCACATATGAGCGTTGCAGAAAATATGGGATTTGCCTTAAAAATTGCAGGCATCTCAAAAGAAGAACGTGATCGCAGAGTTTTAGAAGCTGCAAAGTTATTAGATCTTGAAGAATTCCTGGAGCGTAAACCTAAAGCACTTTCAGGTGGACAACGTCAAAGAGTTGCAATGGGTCGCGCGATTGTTCGAGAACCACAGGTATTCCTTATGGATGAACCACTTTCAAACCTTGATGCAAAATTGCGAATTGCAACCCGAACACAGATTGCCGAACTACAACGCCGACTTGGAATTACGACTGTGTACGTAACTCACGATCAAGATGAAGCGATGACTATTGGAGATCGCATTGCTGTTATAAAAGATGGGGTGCTACAACAAGTAGATACACCTCACAATTTAAAAGAAAAGCCAGCAAATGCATTTGTTGCAGACTTTATCGGTGTGGCACCTTAGAACGCGCAATCAGGCGAAAGAGTGAAGTAAAGCAATTTCATCACCGCTAACAAAAGTGTGTGGTGAATCTGCAAGCCCCTTAAGAACATGCACCTTTGCACGACCTTGAACTCGCCATGTATCGGTTAGCACAAGCGCTGTGTCTTCATCAATACCTAACAGATACGTTCCTTCATCACTTCGCAGAGCAATGGATGCAATGCGATCTGGAACCCATCCAAGAAACTTGTCGTAATGTGGAATTACTTCGATTTCTGGAATTAAACCAAGTCCACTCTGGGCATGAGATATTCGCAATCCAACAATTTTTGCACCGAATGCCATGGCACCCGCAGAACAACCAGCAAGTGATGAACCTGAGAAAAACTCAGATTTAATTTTTTCCCACAGAGGAGTTCCTTCAAAAATTTCGGTGATGTATCCCGGATCGCCACCTGAAAAATAAATCAAACCAGCATTCGTTACTTCCTCGATGTACTGCGGATTAAATGCATCTTCTCTCTTTAAAATCGGAAGAAATCTGCACTCGGCACCCATTCGATTGGCCTGCGCAGCGCCACGTTCTTTCCAAAACTCAATGCGATCCGCGCTCTCTTGACCAGCACCTGTTGGTATTTGAATGTATGTATTTGATTTGCCTCTAGAAATGCCGCGATGCAAGAGATCACTTTCAATCTCCTGCATCTGGACTAAATATTCTCCTGAGCCAACAAGTGCCAAAGCACCGCGCTCAGAATTCATTGCGACTACGCCATTGCCTTCTTGAGGTTTTCATCAATTGAATTGAGGAACTCCTGTGTAGTTTGCCATGGCGCATTTTCAGAAATAAGGAGAGATAAGTCCTTCGTCATCTTTCCTTGTTCAACTGTTTCAATGCAGACTCGTTCTAGAGTGTCACAGAATTGTGATAAATCTTTGTTGTTATCAAGTTTGGCGCGATGTGCGAGCCCACGTGTCCATGCAAATATTGATGCAATTGGATTGGTAGACGTTGCCTTACCTGCTTGGTGATCGCGATAGTGACGAGTAACAGTTCCGTGAGCCGCCTCTGATTCAACAACTTTTCCATCTGGAGTCATCAAGACGGAAGTCATTAATCCGAGTGAGCCATAACCTTGTGCAACGGTGTCAGATTGAACATCGCCGTCGTAGTTCTTACAAGCCCAGACGTATCCACCTTCCATACGCAGTGACATTGCAACCATGTCATCGATGAGACGGTGCTCATACCAAATACCTGCTGCATCAAAAGCTGACTTGAATTCTGCTTGGTAAATCTCCTCAAAAATGTCTTTGAAGCGACCATCGTAGGCTTTAAGAATTGTGTTCTTTGTTGATAGATACACAGGAAACTTACGATTTAATCCGTAATTAAGTGATGCACGTGCAAAGTCGCGAATTGAATCATCAAGGTTGTACATGCCCATTGCAACGCCCGCTGCTGGGAAATCAAAAACATTGAACTCCATTGGTGCTGAGCCATCTTCAGGCACAAATGAAAGTGTCAGTTTTCCTGGACCAGGAACTTTAAAATCTGTTGCTTTGTACTGATCTCCAAATGCGTGGCGACCAATAACAATTGGCTTTGTCCAGTGAGGCACCAAACGTGGAACATTGCTGATGATGATTGGTTCGCGGAAAATTACGCCTCCCAAGATGTTGCGAATAGTTCCATTTGGGGACTTCCACATCTTTTTAAGGCCGAACTCTTCAACGCGAGCTTCATCAGGAGTAATAGTTGCGCACTTAATTCCAACGCCATGCTTTTGAATAGCTCGTGCTGCGTCGATAGTAATTTGATCATCAGTTTCATCGCGCTTTTCAATTCCAAGATCGTAGTACTCAAGATTTACATCTAGGTAAGGAAGAATCAATGAATCCTTGATGAATTGCCAGATGATGCGAGTCATTTCATCGCCATCTAATTCAACGACTGTTCCTTCGACTTTGATCTTGGCCATGCTCTGCGCTCCTTTTAGAGTGTCTGTACGTCTGCTTGTTTTGCTCGAACTGCTTCTGCCGCAACCTTAAGTGCTGCCAACTCAGAGTCAGTGAGTTTTGTTTCTACAACTTTTTTAATTCCTTCGCGACCAATCTGTGCTTCTACTCCGAGATACACACCGGAAATTCCGTATTCGCCATCAACCCATGCGCATACAGGCATTGTCGCGCCAGAGTCTTCGATAACTGCTTTTGCCATGCGAGCTGCAGCTGCAGATGGTGCGTAATATGCAGAACCTGTCTTGAGTAGTGCAACAACTTCTGCGCCACCGTTTCGTGTGCGATCCACAAGTTCGTCAATTTCTGCTTGCGATAATTTCTCAGTAAGTGCTTTGCCATCGACAGTGCAACGACTTGGAACTGGAACCATAGTTTCACCATGAGAACCAAGTGTTAGCGTGCTAACTGAAGAGACGGCAACATTGAGTTTTTCTGCAACAAAGTGCGTAAAGCGGGCGGTATCTAGCATTCCAGCTTGGCCCATTACACGATTACGTGGAAACGCTGTTGCAATTTGAGTAAGTGCTGTCATTTCATCGAGTGGATTTGAAACCACAATGATGACTGCTTTCGGTGAGTGCTTTGCAATGTTTTCTGCAACTCCGCGCACAATTCCAGCATTAACACCTATGAGATCCATACGGCTCATTCCAGGTTTGCGTGGCAATCCGGCAGTAATAATGACTACATCTGAGTTAGCAGTTGCTTCATAACCTGCGCCATCTGCAGAAGTTGTAGCGCCAACAATTTTTGTTTCAAAACCTTCGATAGATCGAGATTGGTTCATATCTAAAGCCAAGCCTTCTGGCTTGCCTTCGAGAATGTCAGTGAGAACTACAGTGTCAAAAATATTGTATTCAGCTAATCGCATTGCAGTTGTTGAGCCATAAAAACCTGCACCGACGACGGTTACTTTGCCTGCCATGGACTGCGTCCTTCTTTCGAAAATCGGATCTAAAAATGCCTTGATATCAAGGTAACTCTACAACCCGTGCGGCAGTGAAATTGCCAGGACGAAGAGCCCTATTGCAATACCAACCGGGAAATAGAACTCAATTGTGCGCAAATGGCGTGATGGAAAAGCTATGCCCAATGTTCCAAGGGCAATCAAGAGTGATCCGGATCGCACGAAACTGAGGGCGCCTAAAACTATGCCAACTGCTACGAATGCGTAACTAGCAAATTTAATAATTCTTGAATCTAAGAACACGCGTCCACAACATTCGTGACAAGCATTGCTCTAGTCATTGGACCAACCCCACCTGGCATTGGTGCAACAAATCCAGCCTTTTCCATTACATCTGGATGAACATCGCCAAGTAAGCCTGCATCGGTGCGAGAAATGCCAACATCAATGATTGCAGCGCCCTCTTTAATCATTGAAGCGTTAAGGAAGTGTGCCTGACCGATTGCAGCAACAACTATGTCTGCATTTCGAGTATGAAGAGTTAAATCTTTTGTACCAGTGTGGGTTAACGTGACAGTTGCGTTCTCTTGTCTGCGTGTTAGTAACAAACCAAGTGGGCGACCAACTGTTAAACCACGACCAATAACTGTTACTTCTGCGCCTTTAAGTGGCACGTTGTAGTGCTGCAAGAGCGCCACAATTCCACGAGGAGTACAAGGAAGTGGAGCGTCATAGCCAGCAACAAGTCTGCCTAGGTTCATGGGATGTAATCCGTCAGCATCTTTTGAAGGGTCAATCGCTTCAAGAATTACTTGCGGATCAATTCCCTTTGGCATTGGAAGTTGCACGATGTAACCGGTGCACTCTTTTGCGTTATTGAGATCTTTGATTGCCGCTAAGACATCAGCTTGTGATGCAGTCTCCGGAAGATCAACACGAATTGATGTCACACCAACTTCTTGGCAGTCTCGATGTTTGCCGCCAACATATGAATGAGAACCTGGGTCATCGCCAACCAAGACGGTTCCGAGTCCGGGGGTGATTCCCTTTTTCTTTAATTCAACAACTCGTGCTGCTAGATCTTTTTTGATTGATGTAGCAAGAGCCTTGCCATCGAGAATAGTTGCGGTCATGCCATTATCTTATTAGAAATTATGCGTGTGAGAAATGACGTGTACCTGTGAAATACAAGCTAATTCCAGCGTCCCTCGCTGCAGTGATGACTTCTTCATCACGAACACTTCCACCAGGTGAAACAACTGCAGTTATTCCAGCATCAATCAGGATTTGTAATCCATCAGCAAATGGAAAAAATGCATCGCTAGAGGCAACACTTCCTGCAGCGCGATCACCGGCACGTTTGACTGCTAACTCGGCGCTATCCACGCGATTTACTTGACCCATACCGACGCCAACGCTTGCGCCATTTTTTGCAAGAAGAATCGCATTACTTTTTACGGAACGGATCGCACTCCATGCAAATTCAAGATCGTTCATGGTTTCTGCATTCACCTGTGCTCCAGCCACTAATTTCCATGTGGAAGAGGAATCACCGGGTGCGTTAATCGCATCAACTTCTTGAAGCAACATGCCACCGCTCACCGGACGTAATTCATAAGTAGAAGCGACGGCCGGAGCGCATTCCAGAATACGAATAGAAGATTTCTGCATGAGAATATCTAGCGCCGCACTTTCATAACCAGGTGCAATGAGAACTTCTGTAAATACTTCCGATAACGCTTGAGCCATCTGGGTTGTCACAATTCGATTAGCGGCGACTACGCCTCCGAAAGCTGACACCGGATCGCATTGGTGTGCTTTTGAGTAAGCGGTTGCAATATCTTTTCCGACGGCAATCCCACAAGGATTAGCATGCTTGATAATTGCGACACATGGTTCTGCTTGATCAAATGCAGCTCGCCACGCAGCATCTGCATCTGTGTAGTTGTTAAATGACATTTCTTTGCCATGTAATTGTTTAGATTGAACAATTCCATCTGAGCCACCACGGTAGATAGCAGCGCTTTGATGCGGATTTTCGCCGTATCGAAGAGTGTTTTCTTGCGTAAAAATTTTACCTAACCATTGTGGCAATTCTGATGGCGATTTTTGACCTAACCAATTAGCAATAGTTAGGTCGTACTCGGCAGTTGTTCTAAAGACCTCTAGTGCCAATTGTTGGCGTTCCTCGGCAGTAAACCCACCCGCTGCAATGCTGGTTATTAATTGGTCGTACTGTGATGTTTTTGAAATTACGGCAACTGATCCATGATTTTTTGCTGCGCCTCGCAACATTGATGGTCCGCCGATATCAATTTGCTCAATGCATTCAGAAAAAGATGCACCCGAAGCTATAGTTTCTGCAAATGGATACAGATTAATAATTATCAAATCAAATGGTTCGATACCCAATTCCTTAATGGCTTCCATGTGTTTGGCATTGTTTTGGTCAGCCAAGATTCCTGAATGAATAGTCGGATGAAGAGTTTTAACTCTGCCGCCCATAATCTCTGGAAACCCCGTAACCTCACTCACTTCGGTTACGGCTATTCCTGCTGCAGCAAGTGTTTTCGCAGTTGAACCTGTAGATAGAATTTCTACACCAGCTGCGCTGAGAGATTTTGCTATTTCTTCTAAGCGATTTTTGTCATAGACACTTATAAGGGCTCTGCGAACTTTCTTACGCTCACTCATGTGAAGTCTCCATGGAATCTAAAACTTGTGAAATGGTCGCCACAATGAGACCTCTTTCGACAATCTTAATACGCTCGTGCAAAAGTTCTTCTGTATCGCCAACTAAAATTGGAACCTCTCTTGATGCGATTACTTTTCCAGTGTCCACTCCCGCATCAACCCAGTGAATGGATGTTCCCGTAACGGTCGCATTGGCTTTTAGTGCATCTCTCACAGCATGGGCTCCGGGGAAACTCGGCAGCAGCGATGGATGACTATTTATAACTTTAAAATTAGCAACGTATTCGGGAGCCAAAATTCTCATGAATCCAGCACTGACAACTAAAGATGGATTGAGTGATTCGGTAATCAAAAACAACTCCTCGTTCCAGGTTTCACGATCTTCCTGTAGAGGATGCGTAATGATTGGAACTCCAAGCGAAGCGCATTTTGAAACAATTTCAGCTTCTGGCTTATCTGTTAAAACCGCAAGGATGTGTGCTGATAATTCACCGTCCTGACTAGCGCGAATAACTGCTTCGGCTAACGTGCCCGTTCCTGAAGCCAAAACAATTAGTCCTCTATCCATCAATTTTTGATTTTCGCGAAGGTAAGGAAATTTGTGGAATCAAGATGGCCAGTGCAATACCAATACCCATTTCAATTGCAACGCTCAATGGAAATTTCCATAGTGAAGGTCCAACGGTGGACATTTCTTGTGTGAGTAAAGAACCGCTCGAGAAGTATGTAAGAACAAAGATGCTGGCAATACTGACAAAATAACTTTGCCACAAAACCTTTGTTTTTAATGCAATGGTCCAACTTGCAAGTAGAGCGCCTGCCATAACAAAAAAGAAAATGGAGAAGAGAAATTGCGGATGTTCTGTAGTTGGAAGTGCGCCCAGAATTGGCAGAGCTGGGATTTGCTCAACGCTATGTTCGAGTGGAGAAACCAGTGTGTTCGCTCCTACTCCAAAACCTGTTCCGCTCAAGTACGCCATACTCGCTACTGCGGCATTTGGAAGATAAACAATGTTAATTAGTAGCAGTAACACACCACCAATAATGCCTGGGCGCAAAACCGTGATGAGGTCTTGAACCGTAGAAAGGTTAATGAATAAAGAAATAGAGAGAAATATCGCGCTGATGGCTAGCAATAAAGCGACGATCCGAGTTCCAAAGTTAACTGGTTGAGTCAGAGTTACTTTCTTGCCGACAGTTAAAGTTGTTAAGTAAACACCTGGAATCAATATTGCAATTGCGAAATACCAAACAGGACGTATTGCTTCTGTTTTAGATATGAAGATTAAAAGTTCTGCAATAAGACAATAAATTATTGTGAAGTGCACTCGGGCAATATTTACAAGATTAGTATCTCTGTCTAAGCGATCGACAATTCGCGAAAATGAACTTCGTATGGCTATAAAAGGAAAGATTAAGGCGCCGAGAGGTAGATAAGACAAAAATCCCTGAACTTCTGCTGGTGGAATGCTCAGGGCAAAAGGAATGTTGTGTGCACCCAACCAAACCCACAGTGCTGCGCGAATTGGATCAGATGTATTTCCGGTAATGCTTCCCGCTGTTGCCCAAGCAATGAGTGATAAAAATGCTATTGGTAGTAGCACGAGTGCGACGCTACGCAGAACTTGTGACAACGAGACCCATAGGACACGTTGAAACATGAAAATTAGCGCCCCAATATTGCGCGCATTAATTGCGCGCTCTCACTTGGTGTTTTTCCAACTTTTACGCCAGCTGCTTCTAGCGCATCTTTCTTTGCTTGCGCGGTTCCTGATGAACCCGAAACTATTGCGCCAGCGTGACCCATTGTTTTTCCTTCAGGTGCAGTAAATCCTGCAACATAACCAACAACAGGTTTAGTTACATATTCGCTGATGAATGCAGCAGCGCGCTCTTCAGCGTCACCGCCAATTTCACCAATCATGACAATTGCTTTGGTTTCTGGATCATCTTGAAAAGCTCGTAAGCAATCGATATGAGTTGTTCCAATAACTGGATCTCCACCAATTCCAACTGCAGTACTAAAACCAATATCGCGTAATTCGTACATCATTTGATATGTCAGCGTTCCAGATTTTGAAACTAAACCAATAGGACCGCTGACTGTGATGTCTGCAGGAATGATTCCTACATTTGATTTTCCTGGACTAATTAGTCCTGGACAGTTTGGACCAATAATTCGCGTTGTTCCTTTAGTTACCGCGTGCGCATAAAAGCTTGCAGAGTCATGAACTGGAATTCCTTCGGTGATGACAACAACCAGTGGCATAGCCGCATCGATTGCGTCAATCACTGCAGCCTTTGCAAACTTTGGAGGAACAAATACAACAGATGTGTTGGCACCAGTTGCACTCATTGCTTCTGCAACCGTGTTAAAAACTGGAAGATTGTGACTATCAATATCTACGCTCTGGCCGCCTTTGCCTGGTGTAACTCCACCTACAACTTTGGTACCAGATGCCAACATGCGCTTTGTGTGTTTAGTTCCTTCTGCGCCAGTCATTCCTTGGACTATGACAAGACTTTTTTCATTGAGAAAAATAGACATTACTTAGCCGCCAATTCTGCAGCGCGATTTGCTGCTCCATCCATAGTGTCTACTTGCTCGATTAATGGATGTGCGGCAGCTTTAAGAATTGTACGTCCTTCAACAACATTATTTCCATCTAGTCGAACAACGATTGGCTTTGTGGCTTTTGTGCCGAGTAATTCGAGAGCTTGAACAATTCCATTAGCAACAGCATCACATGCTGTAATTCCGCCAAATACATTCACAAAAACGCTCTTTACATCTTGGTCTCCCAAAATAATTGAGAGGCCATCAGCCATCACTTGCGCTGAAGCTCCACCGCCAATATCTAAGAAGTTTGCTGGGCGAACTCCCCCAAATTTTTCTCCTGCGTATGCAACTACATCGAGTGTGCTCATTACAAGCCCTGCGCCATTGCCAATAATTCCAACTTGTCCATCAAGTTTTACGTAGTTGAGATCTTTCTCTTTGGCTGCAGCTTCTAAAGCATTTGTTGCTGCATGATCAATGAGCGCTTCGTGGTCTGGATGTCTAAACCCTGAATTGTCATCCAATGTAACTTTTCCATCGAGGGCGATGATCTTGCCATCTACTGTTTTTACGAGTGGGTTTACTTCTACCAGAGTTGCATCTTCGGATTGGAAAACTTTCCACAAAGTTAAGAGCACTGCTTCAACTTGCGGTGCGACATCTGCTGGAAAAGCTGCAGCTGCGACAATTTCTTTTGCTTTTTGCGTACTGATTCCAAGATTTGCATCCACTGGAATTTTTGCAAGTTTTTCGGGAGCAGTACGTGCTACTTCTTCAATATCCATTCCACCTGAAACAGATGCCATTACAAGAAATGTTCGATTAGATCGATCCAATAAAATTGCTAAGTAATACTCGGAATCAATTGGAGCTGCTTGGGCAATCATCACCGTACGAACAGTGTGACCTTTAATATCCATTCCAAGAATTGCACTTGCCTTTTCTTTTGCTTCTGCGGCATTTTCTGCAACCTTTACTCCACCAGCTTTTCCACGGCCGCCAACTTTTACTTGGGCCTTTACAACTACTTTTCCACCAATTTTTGCTGCGGCATCGTGCGCCTCTTCAGAAGTTGATGCAATAGCTGCTGCAAGTACAGGTACTCCATGTTTTTCAAAGAGATCTCGCGCTTGGTATTCAAAGAGATCCACAGAAAACTCCAGTCATATCGTTAAAAAGTATTTGCTAATACTAGAGCTTCTCAACTGGTGCATAACGCAGCAGTAATCGCTTCTCTCCGTACTGCCCGAAGTTTATGGTGGCTTCGGACTTATCTCCTTCACCTGCGATGGCCACAACTGTTCCGAGTCCAAATGTGTCATGTGACACACGCTCGCCTACTGCTAATTGCATTGCAGTGCTTTTCTTTCCGGTTGGACGTGGTGGTGGCGCAGTTGCGGAGCGAGGCTTGCGAACAAGTGATGGCGATAGTGATGAAGATGCGCCACCGTGATTTCTCCACTCGATTACACCTTCAGGAATCTCATCGAGGAAACGTGATGCTGGGTTATATGTTGGCGATCCCCATGAGGATCGATACTCCGCGCGAGAAATATAGAGTCGCTTTTCTGCGCGTGTAAGACCAACGTATGCAAGACGTCGTTCTTCTTCGATTTCATCTTTCTCTCCAAGTGTTCGTGAATGTGGAAATATTCCATCTTCCATTCCTGTAAGAAATACTGTTGGGAATTCCAACCCTTTTGCGGTGTGCAGCGTCATGAGTGTTACGACTCCACCATGATCTTCACCTTCTGGAATTTCATCCGCATCTGCAACCAGTGAAACTTTTTCGAGAAATCCAGCAAGTGAAATCTCTTCATCTTCGCCTAATTCTTCAAATGGTCTTTCTTCATACTCCATTGAAACTGCTACTAATTCCTTAAGGTTTTCAACGCGTACTTCATCTTGAGGATCTGTGCTTGACGATAACTCAGTGAGTAATCCTGATTGCTCCAGAATTGCTTCGATGATTACAGATGGACGTGTCTTGGCTTCAACTAATGTGCGCAATGCAACCATCATTGATACAAACTCTTTAACGGATTGCGCTGCTCGATTAGGCATTCCAGGTGCTTGCTCAGATTGAGATAAACCGCTCCAAAAAGATAGGTTGTTGGCTTGTGCATGAAGATCCACGCACTCAATTGCCCGATCACCGATTCCACGTTTTGGAACGTTAATGATTCTTCGTAGTGAAATTTCATCTTCTAAATTAGCGAGCACGCGTAAATACGCCAATAGATCTTTAATTTCTTTACGTTCGTAGAACCGAAGTCCTCCAACTACTTTGTATGGCAGGGCCGAGCGCATAAAGACTTCTTCAAATACACGCGACTGCGCATTCGTGCGATAAAAAATTGCAGTGTCTCCTGGTTCGGATTGGCCGCTACGTTGCAACTCATGAATTTCATCTTTTATAAACTCAGCTTCATCGTGTTCTGACTCTGCAACGTATCCAATCAGCGGAGCGCCAGCACCTTCTTCCGACCATAAGTTCTTTTCTTTACGTCCCTCATTTTTTGTGATGACAGCATTTGCGGCTGAAAGTATGTTCTGAGTCGAACGATAATTTTGTTCGAGCAAGACCGTCGTAGCGTTTGGATAATCCAATTCAAATTGAAGAATATTTCGAATTGTTGCGCCACGAAACCCGTAGATTGATTGATCGGCGTCGCCTACAACGCATAATTCAGCAGGTGCTAAGCCTTCTTGCGCGCTGCCAACAAGTTCTTTCACCAAAATATACTGAGCATGATTGGTATCTTGATATTCATCGACTAAGACGTGCTTAAAGCGTGAACGTAAACGAGCTTTTGCTTCTGGAAATTTCTGAATAACTTCAACAGTTTTTAAAATAAGGTCATCGAAATCCATAGCATTTGCTTGCTGCAATCTGCGTTGGTAGACAGCATAAACATCTGCAACAACCTCTTCGAACTGGTTCTTGGTCGAGTTCATATAGTCATGTGGACCCATCAGCTCATTTTTCGCATTAGAAATAATTGATTGGAATTGGCGCGCTGGATAGCGTTTCGGATCCAAGTTAAGTTCTTTTGCAACAATAGTTATCAGACGTAAGCTGTCGGCTGAATCATAAATACTAAATGCGTTGCCATATCCAAGTCGGACAGCTTCTTGTCTAAGCAATCGCACGCATGCAGAGTGAAATGTTGAGACCCACATAGATTTAGCAACAGGTCCGACTAAGGCCGCAACGCGATCTTTCATTTCACCAGCAGCCTTGTTCGTAAATGTGATTGCTAAAATCTCATACGGTGCGACGCCACGACGAGCCATTAAATAAGCGATTCGTCGAGTTAGCACTCGAGTTTTTCCAGAACCAGCACCAGCTACTACAAGAAGTGGACCACCGCTATGAATAACAGCGGCTTGCTGTTGCGGATTGAGCCCCTCTAGTAAGGCGTCGGTACTTTCCATGGCGGTGAGTCTATTAGGCTTACCGACATGGAACCGATTGCAGATAACGAAATCAAGCGCGTACTTGTTATTAACGCCCACCCTGATGATTCTGATTTCGGAGCATCCGGAACAATTGCACAGTGGGTAAAAAAAGGAATACAAGTGTCTTACGTGTTCTGTACAAATGGTGACCAAGGTGGCGAGGCATCAGGAATCGCGAAAGAAGATATGCCGCAAGTGCGTCAGCGCGAACAGCGTGAAGCTGGTGCTGTAATTGGCGTAACTGACATTACATTTTTAAATTATGTAGATGGCCATCTCGAAGCAACTATCGCACTTCGTAAAGATATTGTTCGCCAAATTCGTCGAGTACAACCGGATCGAATGGTCTGCCAAAGTCCTGAAAGAAATTGGGAAAGAATTGGTGCAAGCCATCCAGATCACCTCGCCGCAGGTGAAGCTGCCGTTCAGGCGGTATATCCAGATGCGCGAAACCCTTTTGCATTTACAGATCTCTTAGAAAAAGAAAAGTTAGAACCGTGGAAAGTACGCGAAGTATGGATGATGGGATTTTCAAACCCAGATCACTTCGTCGACGTTACTGACACTTTTGATTTGAAGATAAAGGCACTGCATGCTCACGCATCACAAACTTCACACAATCCAGATTTAGAAAAAATGGTGCGTGAATGGGGCGGACGCAATGCAGCCGCAGCAGGCTTTGCAGAAGGTAGACTTGCTGAAGCTTTTAAAATAATTAATACAAATTAATTAACTAAAACCTTTGAGATCGCAATAGTTTTTGCAGGTTTTCCATCTGGTGCGCCACCTACTGCGCCAGCTTTAGCGATTGCTTTGACAATATCTAAACCTGATGTGATGGTTCCCCAAATTGTGTAACTTGGAGCAAGTGTTGTGTTTGCATACACCAAGAAAAATTGGCTTCCATTTGTATTCGGTCCTGAGTTAGCCATTGCAACTGTGCCCGCTGGATAGTTATTGCTCTTATTGGCAGGCAAGTTTTCATCTGGGTACGTAAATTCCGGTCCGCCGCTACCTGTGGCTGTTGGATCTCCACATTGCAAAACAAATAATCCCTGAGTCGTTAGTCGGTGACAGAGTGAATTATCGTAGTAACCACCCTTTGCAAGGGCTGCAATAGATGTCATGGTGAATGGCGCCTTTGCGCCAACCGTGGTTATTACGATATTTCCGCAATTAGTTACAAGAGTAAATTTCTTAGGGAATTTCGTTAGGACTTTCTTAGGCGTAGCAATCTTCTTCGGTGTGTGACCAACAGCTTTGGTGGGCGTGCACTTAACCGCTGCAGCTTGTGCAGTTGGTACAAAGGTAATGGAAGTTATTGCAAAGATAATTCCAATACCTGCTGCTAGTTTTTTCTTCACTTTTACTCCCACTCGATTGTTGCTGGCGGCTTACTGGTTACATCTAACACGACTCGATTTACTTCGCGCACCTCATTAGTGATACGTGTCGAAATCTTCTCAAGAACTTCATAGGGAATTCGTGACCAATCCGCAGTCATTGCATCTTCGCTAGAAACTGGTCGCAAAACAATTGGGTGACCGTATGTACGCCCATCGCCCTGCACTCCGACGCTTCGAACATCAGCCAACAAAATTACGGGGCACTGCCAAATATCTCTATCGAGTCCCGCAGCTTTTAACTCTTCACGTGCTATCGAATCTGCAGCGCGCAAAATTTCTAGACGATCACGAGTTACTTCTCCGATTATTCGAATGCCTAGTCCTGGGCCTGGAAATGGTTGGCGCCAGATGATTTCTTCTGGCAATCCTAATTCTTGACCGACATTTCGTACTTCGTCCTTAAAGAGTTCGCGCAAAGGTTCGACCAAACTGAATTTGAGATCATCAGGTAATCCACCGACGTTGTGATGCGACTTGATGTTTGCAGTTCCTGTTCCGCCGCCTGATTCAACGACATCTGGATACAGAGTTCCTTGAACCAAGAATTCAACTTCTCCACCACTTGCAATTTCACGAGCTGCTTTTTCAAATGATCTAATGAATTCGCGTCCGATAATTTTGCGCTTTGTTTCTGGATCGGTGACGCCTTTAAGCGCATCTAAGAATTGATCAACTGCGTCAATGACTACAAGATTTACGCCAGTTGAAGCGACGAAATCCCTTTGAACTTGTTCCGATTCACCACTACGCAATAAACCGTGATCAACAAAGACGCACGTCAGTTGCTTGCCAACTGCTTTTTGAATAATCGCTGCCGCTACAGCAGAATCGACTCCACCAGATAATCCGCAGATCACTCGCTTATCGCCAATTTGTTCACGAGCTTTTTCTATCTCCGTTTTAGCAATATTTGCAGTTGTCCAAGTTGTATTGCACTTAGCAATATTGACTAACCAATTCTTAAGAATTGCTTGACCATGTTCGGAGTGCAGAACTTCTGGATGAAACTGAACGCCAGAAAGTAGTGCGTTCGAACTTTCGAATGCTGCAATAGCTGTGTCACTCGTACTTGCAGTAACACTAAAACCACAAGGCGCTTCAGTAACTGCATCGCCGTGAGACATCCAAACTCTCTGCTCTGAAGGTAGGGAGTTAAATACTTTTGAGCCAGCATTTACTTTTAGTTGTGTGCGACCGAACTCTGATTTACCAGTTTTGCTAACTACGCCACCAAGTGCTGCTGCCATGGCTTGAAACCCATAGCAAATACCGAAAATAGGAATGTTTAAAGCAAAGATTGCTGGATCAACTGAAGGTGCATTCTCCGCATACACACTGGATGGTCCTCCAGAGAGAATTATTGCTTCTGGATTTTTTGCACTCACTTGGGCAGCTGTAATTGATGATGGAACTATCTCTGAATAAATATCTACTTCACGGACTCGTCGTGCGATTAATTGTGCGTATTGCGCACCAAAATCAACGACTAGAACTCCGTGAGGATTAGGCACGGTGAATAAGAACTTCTACTCGCTGGAATGACTTCACATCTGAATAACCAGTTGTTGCCATCGCACGACGTAGTGCACCAAACAAATTCATTGAACCATCTGCTGCATGCGAAGGTCCAAGTAAAATTTCTTCAAGAGTTCCTGATGTACCAACTGCAACTCTTTCTCCACGTGGAAGTTCTGGGTGATGTGCTTCAGATCCCCAGTGCCACCCAAGTCCTGGTGCTTCTGTAGCTTTTGCAAGTGGTGAACCCATCATTACGGCATCGGCGCCACATGCAATTGCTTTAGCGATGTCGCCGCTTCGACCAACAGATCCATCTGCAATTACATGAACATAACGTCCGCCAGATTCATCTAAATATTCGCGACGTGCTGATGCAACTTCTGCGACAGCAGATGCCATAGGAACTTCGATTCCCAAAACTTTTCTGGTGGTGTGCGCTGAACCGCCACCGAATCCAACGAGCACACCCGCAGCACCTGCACGCATTAAGTGAAGTGCGCCAGTTGCAGTTGCAACTCCACCGACGATAACTGGAACATCGAGTTCGTAAATGAATTTCTTAAGGTTAAGTACTTCTGTTTCTGCGGCAACGTGTTCGGCGCTTACTGTTGTTCCGCGAATAACGAAAATGTCTACGCCGGCGTCGATTACTGCTTTATGTAATTCAGCAGTGCGTGCTGGTGAAAGAGATGCAGCAACTGTTACGCCAGCATCTCTAATAGTTTTAATTCGTTCTTTAATTAATTCTGGCTTAATTGGTGCGGTATAAATTTCCTGCATGCGCTTGGTTGCGTGCTTATCTGGCATCGATGCGATTTCGCCCAGCGGAATGCGTGGATCTTCATAACGAGTCCACAAACCTTCAAGGTTTAGAACACCTAATCCGCCGAGATTTCCAATAGCAATTGCTGTCTCCGGTGAGACCACTGAATCCATTGGCGCAGCCATCATTGGTAAATCAAACTTATATGCATCGATCTGCCAAGATGTAGAAACTTCTAGTGGGTCACGTGTGCGACGACTTGGAACTATTGCAATATCGTCAAAAGAATATGCCTGGCGGGCTCTCTTGCCGGGAGCCAATTCAATGTCGCTCATGATTTTCCCTTCGGTGACTTAGTTCTTCTGGTTAATTCTTTTGGGAATAATTAGGTGCATCTGCAACGTGCAGAACATCGTGTGGATGACTCTCTTGTAAGCCTGCTGATGTAATTTGAATCAATCGTCCTTCGCGGCGAAGTGTTTCAATATCTGGGGCTCCTGCGTATCCCATTCCAGAACGTAAACCACCAACTAATTGATGAACAACTTCTGCTGCCGGACCGCTGTAAGCAACCTTTCCTTCGATGCCTTCTGGAACTAATTTATCTTCAGATAAAACGTCATCCTGCATGTAGCGATCTTTGGAGTATGACTTCTTATCTCCGCGCGATTGCATTGCACCGAGTGAACCCATTCCGCGATACGCCTTGTATTTTCTTCCATCGATTTCTACTAATTCGCCGGGTGACTCATCGCAACCTGCAAGTAATGATCCGAGCATTACCGAATTTGCACCAGCAACAATTGCTTTGACTATGTCACCTGAATATTGCAATCCACCATCTGCAATAAGTGGAATGCCAGCTTTTTGACACGCCTTGCTTGCTTCCATGATTGCTGTAATTTGCGGAACACCAACACCTGCAACTACGCGCGTTGTGCAAATTGATCCTGGACCAACTCCAACTTTTACAGCATCAGCACCAGCGTTGATGAGTGCCTGAGCACCAGCACGAGTTGCAACATTTCCACCAATTACTTGTGTGGTGGGAGAGAATTTCTTAATGCGTGCAATTGCATCAAGAACGGCGCGATGATGACCATGTGCGGTGTCAACTACTACAACATCAACACCTGCTTCGATCAGTGCTTGTGCACGATTAAAACCATCATCGCCAACACCTACGGCGGCACCTGCAAGACCAACGTTTTTCACTAATTTAACATGAGTAACTTGTTCATCGATTGGTAAATTTCTATGAATAATTCCAATGCCGCCAGCTTTTGCCATAGCAATCGCCATTGCAGATTCAGTGACAGTGTCCATCGCAGATGAAACCAATGGGACAGATAAAGAGATTGTGCGGGTAAGCCAAGTGCCCGTATTTACTTCGCTAGGAACAACTTCTGAGGCATCTGGAAGTAATAAAACATCATCGTATGTGAGGCCAAGCATTGCGATTTTTTCAGTATCGCTACTCATCGCTGTCCTCCTTCACTCTCGCATCTCTCGCGCAGGTGGAAGTCTATCGGTGGAATTAGGCTCCGATTGCCCGCGTAATTTCCTCACATGCGAAGTTCAAATCAGGGGTTTTCGTCATATTCGCGCAATCACTTTCACGCCATCCTGGTCCACCCAAAAGAATGCGTGGGGCAGGGCGGACAGCAGGTAGATTTCTGAAAAAGTTTGGATCCGCATTTTCAACTAATTGCGCCCATAAGAAAATCGCTGGCGGTGCGAACTTTTCAACCATCGCTTCAAGGGCTGCAAATGGGGTGCGGGCGCCAAGAAAATGGCACTCAATATTTCGTTCTGCAAGTGCTGCGGTCAAAGCATGAATTGCAAGTGAGTGCATCTCTTCACCAACAGATGCAACTAGGACCGGGCGTGGATTGATTGGCTTGTGAATCTTAGAGGAGCGTTCACGCAAAACTCTCTTGAGTGTTTCAGAGAAGAAATGCTCAATTTCAATACCTTCGCCAGTTTCTTCCCATGATTTTCCAAGCATGACGAGAACCGGAACAATTACTTCTTGCCAAGAGCGAATGACGCCGTGTTTTTCAATGTCGTTGCGCAACGTACTTTCAATAAAGTTTTTATCTAACGCATTGGCGGCGCTATGCAGAGCATCGATGACATCTGGTCGATCAGAAAACCCGCCAACGATTTTTTCCATTTTGATTGCACTCTTTGTACTGAGTGCTTTCTCAGCAGCCTCCGCTGGTGACATTCCGGCGATGATTAATCGGCGCATCGTTGTTAGCTTGGCTAGGTCTTCTGGGCAATATCGGCGGTGCGACCCGCTCTCATGATCGGTTGGTCCGATTCCATAACGACGAGCCCAGGTGCGAAGGGTTGCTGGGGCCACGCCCAGGCGTCTAGCAACTGCTGCAACGGTTAAGAGCTCTTCCACGGGCTAAGGGTGGCGTAATGCGACGCATATCACCACTTGGAATGCCCCTTTTCGGAAGAAATTGAGGGCAGATACTTGAACAACCTATGAAACGGTTGTATCTTTCACCTATGGCTGAAATTTCACGTTTACCTCAACCGATCGCAGATCATTGGGAGTGGCAGTACGAGGGTGCTTGCCGCACTATGCCTAGCGAGATGTTCTTCCATCCAGATGGAGAGCGCGGTCCCCGTAGACGCAATCGCGAGAACGCAGCAAAGGCTGTCTGTGCGAGCTGCCCTGTAATTCAACAGTGCCGCGCACACGCACTCGCCGTTCAGGAGCCATACGGAATTTGGGGCGGTCTCTCTGAAGATGATCGCTTGGCAATTATTGGAAATGAAAAACCATCTGAGGTTTATCACGCTTCTTAATTTAGATTTTAAATAACTAGGGTAAATAAAAAACCCCTTCGCATGACGCGAAGGGGTTTTTTATTTTTAATTAGTGTGAGTGTCCACCCGGACCATGTGAGTGTCCGTGACCACCAGCATCTGGTGCCTCATCTGCTGGACGTTCGTATACGACAGCTTCTGTCGTAATAAACATCGCAGCAATTGATGCAGCATTTGCAAGTGCCGAGCGAGTTACTTTCACTGGATCGATAACGCCATCTTTTGCAAGATCGCCGTAGACATCCGTTGCTGCGTTAAACCCTTCGTGTGCCTTCATGGCACGAACCTTTGCAACTACTACGTAGCCTTCAAGGCCAGCATTTTCAGCAATCCAACGAAGTGGTTCATCGCAAGCTTTACGCACAAGACGTACGCCAACTGCTTTATCGCCAGTGAATCCAAGATCGCCTTCAAGTGCATCAGCTGCATGTACTAGAGCAGCACCGCCACCGATAACGATTCCTTCTTCAACTGCTGCACGGGTAGCTGAAATAGCATCTTCAAGGCGGTGCTTCTTCTCCTTGAGTTCTACTTCGGTATGTGCACCAACTTTGATCACACAAACTCCGCCAGCAAGTTTCGCAACTCGCTCTTGTAGCTTGCCGCGATCCCATTCAGAATCCGTTGTTGCAAGTTCGTTACGAATCTCTTGCACACGAGCTGCAACAAGTTTCTTATCTCCAGCGCCATCCACGATTGTGGTTGCATCCTTTGAAATAACTATGCGGCGAGCTTTACCGAGTGAATCAATTCCGATTTGATCGAGCTTCATTCCAACTTCAGCAGAGATAACTGTTCCGCCGGTAAGAATTGCAATGTCTTCGAGCATCGCTTTGCGGCGATCTCCAAAGCCAGGTGCTTTTACTGCTGCTGAGGCGAATACGCCACGCATACGGTTTACGACGAGTGTAGAAAGTGCTTCACCTTCAACATCTTCGGCGATGATCAATAGTGGCTTCGATGCCTGTGCAATCTTTTCAAGAATTGGAAGCAAATCAGCGAGCGCTGAAATTTTGTTTCCTACGATTAAGACGTACGCATCTTCAAGGAC
This sequence comes from Actinomycetes bacterium, assembly GCA_014190015.1. Classification (GTDB taxonomy): domain Bacteria; phylum Actinomycetota; class Actinomycetes; order Nanopelagicales; family Nanopelagicaceae; genus Planktophila. Next base: position 4,654 of record BJFT01000001.1, on the reverse strand, counting down.
AGCTTCCATACGATCTTGATCTGTAACAAAGTATGGAGATATGTAGCCTTTATCGAATTGCATACCTTCTGTGAATTCGAGTTCGAGTGCAGTTGTTGATGCTTCTTCAACTGTAATCACGCCATCTTTGCCGACCTTGTCCATCGCTTCTGCGATGAGATCTCCGATGGTGCGATCCTGCGCTGAAATAGTTGCGACGTCAGCGATTTGCGCCTTATCGTTTACAACAGTTGCATTTGCCCGAAGTCGTTCGGAGACTGCGGCAACCGCTGCTTCAATTCCAAGTTTAAGATCCATTGGCTGTGCGCCAGCAGCAAGGTTACGAAGTCCTTCTTTAACCATTGCCTGGGCTAAAACAGTTGCAGTTGTTGTTCCATCACCAGCAACGTCGTTGGTCTTTGTGGCAACTTCTTTAACTAGCTGTGCACCCATGTTTTCGGCTGGGTCAGAGAGTTCGATTTCCTTAGCAATCGTCACGCCGTCATTTGTAATTGTTGGAGCGCCGTAGGACTTAGAGATAACTACGTTGCGACCCTTAGGTCCAAGAGTTACCTTGACGGTGTCAGCAAGAATGTTGACGCCACGCTCCATCGCACGACGAGCGTGCTCGTCGAAATCTAGAATCTTTCCCATTTACTTCTCGATAACAGCGAGAATGTCACGTGCAGATAGAACTAAGTACTCTTCATTGTTGTACTTAACTTCTGTTCCGCCGTACTTGCTATAAAGAACAACGTCGCCAACTTTGACATCCATAGGAACGCGAACACCATCATCAAAGCGACCTGGTCCGACAGCTACAACAGTGCCTTCTTGTGGCTTCTCTTTTGCTGTATCTGGAATTACAAGACCTGATGCAGTCGTTGTCTCTGCCTCATTGGCTTTAACGACAATACGATCTTCAAGCGGCTTAATGGCTACAGCCATGGGTATTACTCCTCTGTATCTCTATGTTCTAAACGAATGGGCCTGACGAGCCGCGAATTAGCAGACTCGACCCTTGAGTGCTAACGCCAAGAGTAGGGTGGCTATTCCCGGCAGGCAAATTAAAGGGTTAAACGCTTACAGAGGTAACGGCAAGGCTGGATGTAGCACTTACATCAATGGCTGAAGGCGCTCGGCCGGCGCTGCTCATCAGGGATCCAAGGGCTGCAACCATTGCCCCATTATCGGTGCACAAAATTGGCGATGGGATGCGAAGGCGAATTCCAGCATCCGCACACCGCTGCTCGGCTAACTGGCGCAACCGTGAATTCGCTGCAACTCCCCCGGCAATCACAAGAGATTCGATACCTGTTGCTTTGCATGCCGCTAAAGATTTTTGTAAAAGCACGTCAACAATTGCTTCTTGAAAAGACGCTGCAACATCTGCGCGTTTATATTGCGGTGTTGACTCTAAATATCTGGCTACTGCTGTCTTAAGACCTGAGAATGAAAAATCATATGGACGTGTGCGCCAATCTTCTGCCTGAGTTAACCCGCGTGGAAAATTAATTGCGCCTCGGTCACCGCTTTTTGCTTCACCATCAACAGCTGGTCCTCCAGGAAAACCTAGACCCATCACGCGCGCGATCTTATCGAAAGCTTCACCAGCGGCATCATCCATCGTTGAACCTAATGAATTGATAGATGATGTGATGTCATCAATTTGAAGGATTGAGGAGTGCCCACCACTTACAAGTAATGCAATTGTTGGATCAATTGATTCGGAATGAGTTAAGTAATCAACACTTATGTGCGCAGCTAAATGATTGACACCATAGATTGGTTTATCCAGAGCAAGTGCAAGGGCTGTAGCTGTTGATGTTCCAACCAGGAGAGCACCAACTAATCCTGGTCCTGCAGTAACGGCAATTGCATCAATATCCTTCAGTGAGACTTTGGCACTTGCAAGTGCGCGATCGAGCGCAGGAATCATTGCCTCTAGGTGTGCTCTGCTCGCAATTTCTGGAACCACACCGCCAAAGCGTGCATGCTCTTGAACGCTTGATGCAATTTCATTTGCCAATAATGTGCGGCCTTGCACAATACCGATAGCAGTTTCATCACATGAGGTTTCGATTCCTAAAACTAACGGTTCGCTCATGGCAACTCTTTTCTCATGACATGAGCATCTAATCCCGGACCGTAGTAATTCTTACGCGTGTTAATAATCGAATAACCAAGAGATTCATACAGTGCGATTGCTGAAGAGTTGTTTACTCCAACTTCAAGCATCATCGACGGTGCCACTCGCATCTGCGACCACTTTTCCAGTGATTCCATAAAGTGCCGTGCAATCCCTTGCCTGCGTGCTTCGGGCAATACGGCAACTGTTAGAACATCAGCATCGACTCCGGATGAAACAACCATTACACCTGCATAACCAATAATTTGTTTTTCTGAATCCAGTGCCACCAGAAAATAACGAGTCTTAGGAATTCCAGAAAACTCTTCTTTAAATTGGCCCATTGACCATGGCGAATCTGAAAATAACGTGCGCTCCATTGAAACCAAAACAGGAAGATCTAATGGCATTGCTTCGCGATATGAAATTTGCATCATCGCTCCGAAGTTGGGACTGCATCGGGACGACGTAGATACATTGGTTGATCTACTGGTGGCAGCGCAGCAAAAACTGAAACATCAGGATATGTAGCAACATCTGCTAAACCGTACTTATGTGCACCTTCGCCGACAAAGAGTTTTCCTTCAACTTCTGCCGGAAGATTTACATGCGGACCATCAACTCGTCTGCCATCTTTATATGAGGCCCAATAAATTTCTTTACGTCTAGCATCCGTAGCGGCAACATATTCAGGCGACGTACATACAATTGCATCCAGAGAACACACGCCACGCAATTCAATTTTTCTAGCCCAAGCAAATGCTTGCGCAAATGAAATACCGGCACGCAATCCTGTATACGGCCCTGGTCCCATTCCGACAATTACTTGCGAAATATTGTTTTCCTGCGCAAGAGCTTTTTTCACTAATCGCGGAACCGCTTCTGCGTGAGCTGTTGCCCCATCTTCATGCTCTGACCAAATAATTTTGTTATCTGAAATTAAACCAACAGAAGTTCTTGAAGTGGAAGTATCGATGACTAATTGTGCACTCATGCAGAAAAACCTGCCCAGCGTTCGCCCACGCAGTTAAATGAAACCTTGCGGATTTCATCGCTTCGATCAATAGTGATTTCTAGACGTTGGTCTGAGAGGCGAGCTGACTCTGCCCCGCCCCATTCAATAACTGTGACCGAATTTTCGCGATCCGAATCTAAATCCAGATCATCAAGAAACAAAGCGGCTTTACCTGAATCCAATAACCTATAGACATCAACGTGAATTAAAGGCAGTACGCCTTTGTAGCTTTTTGAAATAACAAAGGTTGGCGATGTCACGCCTTCAATTTCTAATGACTGTGCAATGCCTTGAACTAATACAGTTTTACCGGCCCCTAGATCTCCGTTGAGCAAGATCAAATCTCCAGCAATTAATTGTGCGCCAATTTTGGCGCCTAAATTGTGCATCTCTTCTGCACTGGAGATTTCCTTCATAATGAATACAGATTAGTAGATGAAAAGAAGAACGGGGGCCTGGTTACCCAGACCCCCGTTAACTACTTCTAGTAGTTCAGAATTTACTTCTGATCTGCCTTAAGAAGTGGCATTGAGAATTGACGATCAAAGAGAAGACCGTCCACCTTTGCTACTGCCTTTTCAACAGCAGCATCTGATGGAACAGAACCTGTCTTTGCAGCAGTTGCAGCTAACTTCGCTACAGCCATTGTTTGATCGTATGAGAACTGGCAGTGACCAGTTCCGCTTGGCCATGCAGTGCTGCTTGTATCAGGTGAACCAGTTGGCAAGAACTTGGTCCACTTGTCAGCAGTTACAACCCAGAGTGGCAAGAACTTCTTTGTATTCTTGAGGTTCTTATTTACTAACCACTGTGAATTGCCTGCAGGTGTGATCATGTCAGCTGTACCAGTCATTGTGATTGTTGGCACTAACGCCTTGCCCTTGTGAGCAACTTGAGCCTTGAGACCGTTAAGTCCTTGATCACTTGCTGCAATACGCTTTCCATATGGAGAGCTCAAGATTGTGAGCATTCCGTTGATTGCATCGTTACCACTGAGTGCGACGTTAAAGCTTGCGCGCTCATCAGCAATTCGCTTTGCGTAATCTGTTGCAGTGTTGTCATAGAACGCTCCGCCTACGCGACGTTCTAGATCAAGAGTTGCAAAGATTCCAAGTCCAGCTGCATAACCTGCGTTTTCAGCAATTCCGAGTGCAGGTGCGAGTGCAAGTGCAAACGCAGTTTCTACTCCAGGAAATGATGAACCATCAAAGTGTTGGCTCTGAGTTGGAACTCCAGCCATCAAACCAACAAGTGTCAACGCACTACGGGCGGGAATCGCCTTGATAGTTGCTGGCATTGGTGATGTTGCTGGCCATGTCTTTGCGTTATCAGTTTCTAGAATTGTTCCGCCGATGTGACGAAGCACAGCAGCAACCTTTCCTAGATTCTGTGCAGCCTGTCCAACACCAGCTGGGCCATCGGCATAACCGCTGACTGTGATGCTTGGATCAAAGAATGTCTTCATACCCCAGAGAAGATCTCCGGCGTAAGTGAGTTCGGAACTTACATTTCCAGCAGCAGTACAAATTGGC